>CBQVAZ010000437.1:0-3805 GCA_967720205.1 uncultured Gemmatimonadaceae bacterium
CGGCGAACGCTGATGCAGCTCGCTTGGAAGGATCTCGAGGATGTCGCGCGTCCCGTCGATCGCCGCCCCGCCCGCCTGCTGAATAATGAACGCCAGCGGATTGCACTCGTACAGGAGACGCAGCTTGCCCTTGGGCGACAGCGAGTTGTCCGGATAACAGAAAATGCCGCCGCCTAACAAGTTCCGGTGGAAATCGGCGACGAGCGATCCGACGTAGCGCACGTTGAGCGGCTTCTGCTGCCCATCGAGACCGCGGTAGCGCCGCATGAGCGCCCGCACCTGCTCATGCCAATTCCCCTCGTACGAATCGTTCACGGACAGGTAACGACCCTTCGCCGGGACCTTGATATCGGGGTGCGACAGCAGGAACTCGCCTAACAGTGGATCTAGCGTGAAGCCGTGCACGCCCTGCCCCGTCGTATACACAAGCATCGTGCTCGAGCCATAGATCACGTAACCGGCGGCCACCTGACGCCGACCTGGCTGCAGCATGTCTTCCATCTCACCACGCACGCCGCGCGTGATCTTGCGCATGACCGAGAAGATCGTTCCGACTGGAACGTTCACGTCGATATTGGACGAACCGTCGAGCGGGTCGAATAGCAACACGTACTTGCCGCACTTGAAGCCGTCGGGAATCGGGATGATGTCCGGCTCTTCCTCCGACGCCATCGCAGCGAGCCGGCCGCCGTGGTCCATCGCTTTGATGATCGTCTCGTTCGCGAAGACGTCGAGCTTCTCCTGTGCCTCGCCCTGCACGTTGTCGCTGCCCGCTCGGCCGAGGATGTCGACAAGACCGGCCATGCGAACTTTGTTCGCGATGATCTTCGCAGCGAGCGCTATGTCGTAGAGGATTCCTGACAGCTCACCGGTCGCCTCAGGGAAGAGGCGTTCCTGCTCGATGATGTACCGCTCGATCGTGACGACGGATGTTGCTGTGTGCTTGACCAAGGGCCGGCGCTCGTTCGCGAGGGGAGTAAGGTGTGGGCCGGGAGCGACGCCCGGCAAGCGCGGGGCGGGAATTGCGCACGGGACGTGCCAGAAGTCCCCCTGCGACGAGGGGCGTCGCTATCCGGTCACAGGCCTAGCGCGGCTCGCAAGCGAGCTCCGGCTCGACTCACACGCATGCGAGCGGCCGTGATGCCGACTCCAGTGATTCTGGAGATCTGGTCATACGAGAAGCCATCGACGTGGCGCAGTAGAAAGGCCTCTCGCAAGTCGTGCGGCAAATCTGAAAACGCCCGGCCCAGCTGTTCGCCCGCCGACAGGCGGTCATCGAATGTTGCCGACGCGCGCGGCAATCGCAGCAGCCTGACGCGAATGAGCTCGGAGCGACGCGCGCGGATGCGCGCCGTGCGACAGCGGTTCGCGAGGATGTGAAAGAGCCACGAGTTGAAACGGTCACGCTCTTCGTACTTGGGCAGTGCTCTGTGCACGCGGACGAAGGTGTCCTGCACACATTCCTCGGCATCCTCCTTAGTACCGGTGAGGTGCTGCGCAAAGCGCAGGCAATGCGGATAGTACGTGCGCACGATCTCCGCGAACGCCACGTCGTCGCCCGCGCGAGCCGCGCGCAGCGTGGCGGCTGCGACGACAGCTGGCTCATACGACCGTCGCTCGTTAGGTAGCGCGCGCGACACTTCGCCCACTGACGTCATCGGGCTCTATGTACCGACCGATGCGTCGCGAAATCTTGAACGTGAGCGAAGGCTCAGTGGTACCGAAGCGAACATCCGGCCGGGCGGTCCCGACGAGTCAAATGCGCCGGGACGGTCACGAAGCGACCTGCGCGAGGGTAAGGTGTGACATGGCTGCACGCCGAGCACCCAGGCCAGCCAATTCCGGCGAACGCTCCGTCCCTGCCGTTCAGGGATCGGCCGGCGTATCAGCCATCGAGATCGGACGCTTTCGCGTCTCCAGCACGGCCTTCGGCGCCTGCGTTTTACCCTGGCACCATCATGACCGCGCCTGCCTATCGGCGGTGCTCAAAGGCGGATTCAGTGAACACTTCGTGAGCCGCTCCGTTGAATGCGCATCGGCTGGCGTGCTCGCCAAACCGGCAGCAGAACGGCATCACGACGTTATGCACGGATCGCATCAGGTCATCGTTGAGCCTGATCCCGAAGTTGAAATCGCCTGGCCCGAAGTTAAACGAGTATTCGACGGCGTCTCGTACGATCGCAGCGAAGTCGCCTGGGCAATTGCGGCGCGAATCGCGGCAGAGTTGGAGACGTGTGACGCCTTCACACCACTCGCCGTCGAAGGCCTAACGCTGGAGCTCTTCTCGGCCCTGCTCCGATCGACGTCGCGCGTCGGTGGTACCGCGAGTACGAAGCCAGCGTGGCTGGCGCTCGTGCGCGAGCGGATCGAACACGATCCCCGCGTCGCGACGATCGGCGAGTTGGCCTCCATCGCCAACGTACATCCGGCGTATCTGGCGCGGCGTTTCAGGCAACACTTCGCGGTGTCAATCGGCCAATACACGCGTCGAGTGCGGTTGCAATGGGCGGCGCAGCGCCTATCGACGACGGATGAGCCGGTCTCCGGCATTGCGCTGCGAGCAGGCTTCGCCGACCAGAGTCACTTCACGCGCGCCTTTCGCGCGCACTTCAGCCTAACGCCGCGCAAATACAGGCTCGCCACTCGCGTTCGGCGCCCGACGGATCCCTGACGCGAGACGCTGACTGAGATGTAAACGGGGCGTGCCGAGTTGGCCACGCCCCGTGAACCATCTGATGCTGCGTTTACTGCAACTAGCGGAAATTCGGGTTGTTGTCAGTCTCAGGCAGCGGGACTGGATAGCACGTCCCGTCGCTAACCGGCGGGAAGCCGGGCTTGAAGTACGCCGATCCCGGCACCGGCATGTTCAGCACGTTGGTCGGATTCCGACGGAAATCGCCGAGCTTTCGGCCCTCGAGGAAGAAGTCGAGCGTCTTCTGGGTCATGAGCTCCGTCAAAACGCTGGCTGCGTCCGTCGGCCCCGAGTAAGCGGGCTGCGCGTTCGCAGTGCGCTGACGATTGATCAACGCCAGCTGTTCGGTCACGCCCTGCGTCTCGGCGACGATGTACTCGGCTTCGAGTTTGGACGCGACGCGAATTGGCGTAGTGAACGCTGGGTATTTCTGCTGAATGTAGAACGGCCCGCTCGACGGATCCTGCGGCGCGAGGTTGTGCTGTCCCGGCGCAAGGAACTTGATACGCGGGTCTGTCACACGGTACGCAGGCGCGATCGAGATCGACCCACGATCCAGCGTGAACTGCCACAGCCTATTCCCAAGACGATTGCGGTTCGCAAGGTCGTCGATGAACGGGAACTGGAAGTTGAAGTTCGCGGGAACGGCTGCTGCGTCTGTTGCTGCCTGCGTCTTGCGGCCCGCCTGCAGCTGCGCGCGGGCGCGGCCTACGAGCGCCGCGCGTGCGAGCGCCACACCTTCTGTGGACGCATTCGCGTTACCGACCGTGATCGCCTTGTCGAAATAGGCGATCGCCGAGTCGAGCAGCTGAACAGTCGTTAGGCGCGGGCCAGGCTCGGTCCCCTGCGCGATCGTGCCCTCGCAGAAGTCCGTCGCCATGAGCAGGCCTGAGAAGCCTGCCCATGTCGCGGACCGCGCCAGGTTGATGTTCGTCGTCGGGTTCGGGAGGTTCAGGTTGAGAACTGTCCGAGCCGACGACAGCGCGACCGTGATGTTCGTCCACACATCGAGGTTGAGCGAGCCGTTGGTGTTGAGCACCTGGCGCCGCCCGAACTCGTTGCGCGTCGGGAACGTCTCGGCAACGAGCGATTCACCCGAGTACCACGAGCTGT
>CBQVAZ010000438.1:0-3801 GCA_967720205.1 uncultured Gemmatimonadaceae bacterium
CGACGGACCAGCGGCGTCGATGGAAACGCTCGTTACGCTGGAGGTAAGCAAGCCGACACCGGCGGAACAACGCGCGACGTGGACCAAAGTGTTGGGCGGGAGCGACGAGTCGTCGGACGCGCCGGCCATGCTCGCTGGACAATTCAACTTGAATCAAGACGACATCGAATCCATTGCGTCTCAGGCGCAGCGGAGCAGCGAGCCGCCGGCACTTTCCGAGCGGCTGTGGCAAGGTTGTCTTGCGAAGACGCGGCCAACGCTTGAACGGCTCGCCGAGAAGATCGACGCGAAGGCTCGATGGGAGCACATCGTCCTTCCAGCGAACGAGACGATGCTCCTCGAGCGCATCGCGTCGCAGGTGAGGACGCGCACAAAGGTCTACGACGAGTGGGGGTTCCGAGCGCGCATGAATCGAGGGCTTGGGATCAGCGCGCTGTTTGCCGGCGAGAGCGGCACGGGCAAGACGATGGCCGCCGAAGTCCTCGCCAATGCTCTCGGACTGGATCTCTATCGTATCGATCTTTCCGCCGTCGTCAGCAAGTACATCGGCGAAACAGAGAAAAACATGCGCCGCGTCTTCGACGCTGCCGAAGATGGCGGCGCGATTCTGCTATTCGACGAAGCCGACGCGCTGTTCGGAAAGCGCAGTGAGGTCAAGGACTCGCATGACCGCTACGCGAATATCGAGATCAACTACTTGCTGCAGCGCATCGAGTCGTATCGCGGCCTGGCGATCCTGGCGACGAACATGAAAGGCGCGCTCGATAGCGCCTTCGTTCGCCGGCTCCGCTTCATCGTGAACTTCCCGTTCCCCAGTGCTGCTGATCGGCGCCGGATTTGGGAGAAGGCATTCTCCCCAGACACGCCGTTAGGCGTGCTTGACTACCAGCGGCTCGCGAGACTGAACCTGACTGGCGGCAACATCCACAGCATCGCGCTGAATGCTGCATTTCTCGCAGCGCAAGCCGAAACGCCGGTGACGATGAACTTCTTGCTCGACGCCGCGCGGATCGAGTTCAGGAAGCTGGAGCGTCCTGTCAATGAAGCGGACTTCCGAATGCCCGAAGTGACAGAGGCACGCGCATGAGTATTCATGTGCACATCGAGCGACTAATCGTGGAGGGCGTAGACATCGGCCCCTCGGGGGCAGTCGATCTGCAGAGTGCGATTCGGGAGCGCTTGACGCAGTTGCTCACGGAACGCGGCATAACGCGTGATTACTCGCGAACGACGTGGATTCCAGCCGTCGAGGGCCAGCCGCTCTCGATCACGCGGCCGATGCATGGCGCGACACTCGGTAACCGCGTTGCGGAATCGCTGCATCGCGGATTTCAGAATCAGGGTTCTAGGCCGGAGACGATTGCCAACAGCAACGTCTCTCGGGGTTGAGTGACGTCAAAGGGAGGGTTGGAAGATGCCTAACGAAACGGACTACCAGGATCGTGGCGACCACTTGTGGCGCGGTGGGCAACGCGTCGATGTCGTCCAGGTACCGGACCGCTTCACAGCGCGTGTTAGGCGCGGTGCTACACCCGAGCTCGTGGCGCACGAGCACGGGGTTGCGCATCGCGCACGACTGCGACGTCAAAACATGGACGAGTTCTCCGTTGGCGCGGAATCGCGCGATGCCGTCATGAGCCGCGTTCGTAGCAGCCCGAACGTGGAATTCGCCTCGCACGTGTACGCACCGGCGGACGAACCCGAGGCGCGCCTCTACATCACGGATCAGCTCACGGTGCAGTTCGAACCCAATGTCTCCGACAGCGAGATCGAACGCATCGCCGAAGAGCAGGGACTCGCGTTGCTGAAAGAGGTGCCAGGAGTCACGCGGGCGTTCGTCTTTCAGGTCGGACCCCAGGCGACCGAGAATCCGATCAAGATCGCGAATCGGCTCATGGAGAATCCGGGAGTCATCACAAGCGAGCCTAACGTCGCAATCAAAGCGAAAAGCCTTCATACCCCTACCGACACGCTATTTCCGGAACAGTGGCACCTGTTCAATACTGGTGGGCCGATGCTTTCCGCGGGGTCGCACATCGACGCGCCACGTGCATGGGACATAACGAGAGGGGATCGCTCGATCATCGTGGCCGTTGCCGACGATTCCTGCGACACGGGCCATTCCGACTTTCACGTCACCGGCAAGCTCATCGCGCCGCGTGATTTTGCGGGCCAAGACTTCGATCCGCTCCCCGAGCTGGTCGATGACAACCACGGCACTGCCTGTTGTGGCGTAGCGGTCGCGGAAGAAACGGGAACGGGCGTCGTTGGCGTCGCTCCGGGATGTTCGCTGATGCCGATCCGGACGACGGGGTTCATCGACGACGGCTCTATCGAGGACATGTGCGACTGGGTGATCGACCATAACGCTGCGGTGCTGTCGTGCAGCTGGTCGGCGTCGGCCCGCTCATTTGCGCTCTCGCTCAGGATGCGTGCCGCGCTCAGTCGCGCGGCGACGACCGGTCGTGGCGGCAAGGGCTGCGTGCTTGTGTTCGCGGCGGGAAACGAGAATCGGCCGATCAACGGCGTCGTGAACGAGAGCGGCTGGCCCAACAATCAGCCTAACGGGCCGACGCAGTGGCTCAATGGCTTCGCGACACACGCGCAGGTCATCGCGGTGGCTGCGTCCAGCAGCATGGCGACAAAGTCCGCGTACAGCAACTGGGGCGCGGAGATAGCCGTATGCGCGCCGAGCAACAATGCGCGCGCACGCACGTATCCTCGCGTGACAGCGCCGGCGGTTGGCAGAGGAATAGTCACAACCGATCGCATAGGGCCGAGCGGGTACTCCGCGACGGACTACACACACGATTTCGGTGGAACGTCGAGTGCGTGTCCGACTGTCGCAGGAGCTGCGGCACTCGTGCTTTCTGCCAATCCAGCGCTTACGGCGGCCGAAGTGCGCGACATTCTGCAGTCCACCGCCGATAAGATCCCTGACGCTAGCACGGACCCACAGCTCGGTACAACGCTTGGTGCTTACGTGAACGGCCATTCGCAATGGTTTGGCTTTGGCCGCATCAATGCATTCAGTGCTGTGACAGAAGCCGTTAGGCGACGCCAGCCTAACTCCGGTCAATCGTTAGCCAAGAGCGTGAGTCCGGCCTCGGCTATACCGGACAATTCGGCGAGCGGAGTACGGAGCGTCATTGAGTTTACCGAGCAAGCGGCCATTGCCTCGATCAAGGTGGCGGTGGACATCACACACACATACATCGGCGATTTGCGCATTTCATTGATCGCCCCGTCGGGGACGGTCGTACTTCTGCACGATCGCAACGGCGGCAACGCCGACAACATCCAGCGCACGTTCGATACGACGACAACGCCGGGAATGAGCTTGCTAACGGGACAGCAGGTGCGCGGCCAATGGACTTTGTTCGTGCAGGATCTCGCCGCCGTTGACGTGGGGACGCTGAACTCATGGGGTATCGAGGTCACGCCAGTCGGCGGAAGCACAATCGACGTTGAAGAGTCACCCGGCATGCGCATCCCGGACAACGTGGCCGCGGGTATCGAGCGGTCGCTGGTGATCGCGCAGGCTGGTCAGGTGGCGGACATCGAGGTCGCGCTCGACATCACGCACACATACATCGGTGACTTGACCGTGTCACTCGTGGCGCCTAACGGTGCGCAGGCGGTGTTGCATAACCGCAGTGGCGGCTCGGCGGACAACTTGGTGACTAATTACAGCGCCGTGAGCGTGCCCGCACTGCAGGCGCTGCGTGGGTCGGCGGCGCCGGGTGTGTGGAAGCTGCGCATCGCCGATGTGGAGGCCGTGGACGAAGGGAAGTTGAATCG
>CBQVAZ010000439.1:0-3798 GCA_967720205.1 uncultured Gemmatimonadaceae bacterium
TAAGCTGTTCTCCTCCTCTCCCCTTGCGTTTCTACTGAAGGTTTGCCATCCTAGACTTACATAGGAACCCTATGGGACATGCCAAAACCCAGCGTCGAAGTTCTGCGCGGCACCCTCGACCTGCTGATCCTCAAGGCTGTGAGCTGGGGCCCCACGCATGGCTACGCCGTGGCGCGATGGATCGAGCAGGCGACTGAAGATGTTCTTCGCATAGAGGAAGGCTCGCTCTATCCCGCGCTGCATCGCCTTGAAACACGGCGCTGGATCGCCGCCGATTGGGGAACCACCGAGAACAACCGACGCGCCAAGTATTACACGCTGACGACGAAGGGTCGCGCGCAGTTGCGCGTCGAAACTGTCACGTGGACTCGCTTCGCCCACGCCGTGTTCGCCGCGCTCGAAGCACCACCTCAGCCGTTATGAAGAAATCAGCGGCCTGGCACCGCTACCTACGCTTTTGGCGCAACAACGTCGCGGCTGACGTCGACGATGAGCTGCGTTTCCACACTGAAATGCGCGTCACTGAGTACATGGCGCGCGGAATGACGGCGGACCAGGCGCGCCGTGCCGTGATGACGCGTCTCGGCGATGTTGATGCCGCGCGCGCGGAGTGCATCGAGCTCGGCCATGTGCGCGAGCAACAGGTTCGCCGCGCCGATTTCGTCGACGGGTTGCGCGCCGACCTGAGCTTCGCGCTGCGCTCGTTAGGTGGCTCACCGGGCTGGACGGCCGTGGCGCTCATGACAATTGCTCTGGGCGTCGGCGCGACGAGCGCAGTCTTTAACGTCGCCGATACGCTGCTCGTTCGCCCATTTTCTTATCCGGACGCATCTCGGGTCTTCATCGTCAGGCGCCAATTCGAGATCGGTGGAACCACGGCCAACGCGCCCATTCAGTTCGCTGCCGTGGGCGAGTGGCGCACACATGCGCGCACGATCGAAGCCGCTATGCCGTTTGGGTTTGGCGAGGGGCGCCTGGGCACGGGCAGGGGTGCGATCACCGTGCACGGCACGATGATCGACACAGGGTTTCTCGCCTTCGCGGGCGAGCGGCCGTTGATTGGGCGCAATTTTACGGCAGCAGAGATAACGCCTAACGGGCCGGACGCGCTTCTGCTTTCGGAGCCCTTCTGGCGCAGACAGTACGGCGCGTCCACTGACGTTATCGGGAAAACTGTGCTGATCGACGATCGATCGAGCACAATCGTCGGCGTCGTCCCCGCCTCGCTTTCGATCCCCGACTTCAGGAGCGAACCGGCCGACATCTATGTGCCGCTGCGCGACGCACCCAATATGTTCGTCAGCGGTGTGCTCGTACGCCTCAGGCGTGATGTTACCGCGCAAGCGTCGACTGAGGAGCTGGACGGCATCTTCAAGCGCGCCGGTTTGGTAACGCCGATGTTCCTGCCAAAGGCGAAGCCGATGAGCCTGCGCCTAACGAACCCGCGCGATGGCCTGCGGATCCGTCAGCCGGTCGTCATGCTCAGTATAGCCGTTGCCCTGCTGCTCTGCGTCGCCTGCACGAACGTCGCGCATCTGCTCCTCGCCCGCGGCGCGGCGCGACAGCGCGAGCTCGCTGTTCGTCATGCCCTCGGCGCCGGACGCGTGCGATTGCTGCGGCAACTCGTCACTGAGAGTGTTCTGCTCGCCGCGATTGGCGGCATGCTGGCGGCGGGTGTCGGCTGGGCGGGACTCAAGCTGCTCGTCGCTGCGCGTCCGACTGATCTCGTCGAACTGGCGCACATCTCCGGCAACCGTGGCATTCTTTCAATCAGCTCAGTCCTAGCGGTCGCGTGCGGCCTAACGATTGGCCTTCTGGCCGCTTTGCGCAGCGCGCACCGCGATCTCGGCACGACCCTGCGCGCAGGAACCTCCAGAGCGCCGCTCACGGGTCGTCTACGCGCTTCTCTCGTCGTTGGCGAAGTCGCGCTTTCAGCGACGCTGCTCGTCGGTGCGCTCTTGCTCATTCACGCTGTCTTCGATCTGCAGCGCACGAGACTCGGATTCGATGCACGCGGCCTTTATGGTGTCACTTTCGCGCTCGAGGAACAGAAATCGCCGGCCGAGCGAGGTGCATTCGCCTCGATGGTTCGCGAGCGGACGGCACGGATTCCGGGGGTGGAAGGCGTGACGCTGGCCGGGAACACACCGTCGCCGCACTACTTCCGAATGCTGTCGGCGCTGGAAACACCGGAGCGTCCCGCAACCGGTGAAGTACCCACGGCGACAGGGATTTTCGTCGTTGCGGCGGACTATTTCTCCATGCTGGGGATGCCGCTGCTCGCCGGCCGGACTTTCGACGAGGGATCGCTCACGCGCAACGAAGTGATCGTGAGCACGGCGTTAGCACGCCAGCTTTGGCCTAACGAGAATCCCATTGGTCGCCGCGTGCGCAACTCGATCCCCAGGCCTGGTCAGCCGTTGGAGCCGTGGCAAACCGTGATCGCCGTGGTCCCCGATGTGGTCACCGACCTTGTCGAAGGCGCCCTACACCCAGCCATTTACCGACCGCTAATCACGGAGTCGTTCTCAGGCAACGCTCTGGCCGTCATCGTCCGCAGCCGTGGCGAGAACGCCATGACGTCGTTGAGAACGTTTGCGGAATCAGTTCAGCCAAACAATCTGGACATCGTGATCGCGAACGTGCACGAATTGATCGATGAGTCGCTCGCTCAGCCGCGTTTCACAATGCGCGTCCTCGTGATATTCGCCGCGCTCGGAGTCTTATTGGCAGCCATTGGGCTCTACGGCGTGATCTCGTACAGCGTGGGGCAGCGCACGCGCGAGATCGGTGTGCGCATGACACTCGGAGCGACGCGCAACTCGATCGCGCGGCTCGTCGTCGGCGACGGGATCCGGCTGGCAGTATTAGGCATCGCGATCGGCGTTCTTGGGGCCGTCGCCGCCACGCGGCTCATTCAGAAGCTACTGTATGGCGTATCGCCGCTCGATCCATTCGCCTTCGGGGTGGGGGCCGCGCTGTTGCTCGCGGTCTCGGTGGCCGCATGCGTGATCCCGATGCTGCGCGCGACTGGCGTGGATCCCGTGATCGCCGTACGAGTCGAGTAACTACAACCATTGAACAGCGTTAGGCCGCGCCGTTGGGAGTGCCACAATGCGTCATGTTTCGATGTGCGTCGTGATCCTTGGGTTGCTTAGCGATCGTGCAGCCGCGCAGCGACCCGATTCATCGAGCTTTGTTCGAGCGCCCGCTGCCACACCGATCTCGCCGGCGCGGGCCAAGCGCGAGGCCGACAAGCGGAGGAGGCGCATCGACTTCCTCCCGGCCACTATGCTGAGCTCGAATGCCGAGTGGCTTCGGGAACAGCGATCGATCGGCTGGACACTACTCACTTCAGGCGACAAGCAGACCGCTTACGTGCTCGTGCGTCGCAGCGTCACCAGCGAGCCGGAGGTACACGCGCGCTGGGACGACGTGGTGATCATTCGTTCCGGCACGGGCGCAATCGAAATGGGCGATAGTCTCGTTGGCAGCCGGTATCGCGCACCGGGTGAGCGTATGGGAGGGAGCTTTACCAAGAGCTCGCGGATCGTCGTGCATGCCGGGGACGTCGTGCGCATCCCCGCGGCCGTTCCTCACGCGTTCGTCGTCTCCAGCGCTGAGCCGCTGGAGTATCTCGTGATCAAACAGCGCCGCCAGGAGCTACCAATTCGCTGGTTCGCCGCACGGTAGAGAGCCTAACGGGCGGAGAGCGGACCGACTGACGTTAGGCGGCCCGCCTCGCGACGTCAGCTATTTCGTCGGGCGCTTCTCGTCGTCGATCGCGTTGACGTTATT
>CBQVAZ010000440.1:0-3794 GCA_967720205.1 uncultured Gemmatimonadaceae bacterium
CGTCTACAAGACGACCGATGGCGGAATGAACTGGCTGCCGATGACCGATCGCTATTTCGGCGGGACGATTGGAGCCATCACCGTCGATCCATCGAATCCGGACATCGTCTGGGTCGGCGGTGGCGAAACGTGTATCCGCGGCAACACTTCACATGGTGATGGCGTGTGGAAGACAACGGACGGCGGTCGCACGTGGAAGCTGATGGGCTTTAGCGAAGAGCACATCTCCAACATCGCCATCCATCCAATCAATTCGAACATCGTCTACCTCGGCGTCTTCGGCGACGTGTTCAAGGCGACGCCGAATCGCGGCATCTACAAGACGACGGACGGCGGCACCAACTGGACGAAGTCGCTCTTTGTGAACGACTCGACGGGATCGATCGATCTCGTCATGGATCCATCGAATCCGGAAGTGCTGTATGCTGCGACGTGGCAGGCGTGGCGGCAGCCGTGGGGCATGTCGTCAGGCGGCGTGCACAGCGCGATCTACAAGACGACAGACGGTGGCGCCAACTGGGCCAACCTAACGACGACGGCGCGCGGCCTCCCGAAGGGACAGGTCGGCAAGATCGGGCTCGCCGTTTCGCCCGCGAATCCGCGGCGTGTCTGGGCGCTGATCGAGCACGACTCTGGCGGGATCTACAGGTCGGACGATGCCGGAGCGACGTGGGAGTACATCAATAAAGAGCGCAAGCTGCGTCAGCGCGCATGGTATTACACGCACATCTACGCCGATCCCAAGAACGCGGACATCATCTACGCGCTGAACGTGCAGTTCTTCCGCTCGCGCGACGGCGGGAAGACGTTTCCGCAAAACATTCAGGTGCCGCACGGCGACAACCACGACATGTGGATCGCACCTAACGATCCGGATCGGATGATCGAGGGGAACGACGGCGGCGCCAACGTCTCCTTCAACGGCGGCCGATCCTGGACAGATCTGGATTTCCCGACGGCGCAATTCTATCACGTCACGACGACGAACGAGTGGCCCTACAAGATCTGCGGAGCGCAGCAGGACAATTCGACGTTATGCGGGCCCAGTCGCAAACAGGGGACGATCGACATCAGCGATTGGTATGACGCCGGCGGTTGCGAGTCTGGGTACATCGCGGCGCATCCGGCCAAGCCTAACGTGACATTCGCCGGTTGTTACGGCGGCAACCTCGATCGCAAAGATCGCGAAACCGACTTTACACGCGATGTGACGGTGTATCCGCGGAACCCTATGGGGCATTCGTCGGAAGACATCGCGGTGCGCTTCAACTGGACGTTCCCGATCGTCTTCTCGCGCCACAATCCGAACGTGCTGTACGCCGCTGGCTCGCGTCTCTTCCGCTCTGTGAACGAAGGCGAGAGCTGGACCGCCGTATCGCCCGAGCTGGCGCGGCGCGATCCCAAGACGATGGGACCGTCGGGAGGGCCGATCACGAAGGATCAGACGGGAGTCGAGACATACGGGCTCATCTTTGCATTCGACGAATCGCCCATAACGCCTGGATTGCTATGGGCTGGGAGCGACGACGGGTTGGTCTGGATCTCGCGCAATAACGGCGTGTCCTGGACCAACGTCACGCCACCCGACATCGGCGACTTCTCGCGCATCTCCATCATCGAGCCGTCGTCATACGATGCCGGAACGGCATATATCGCCGCCAACCGTTACGCGTTAGGCGACAAGAAGCCGATCTTCTACAAAACGAGCGACTACGGCAAGACCTGGACGGCGATCAACAGCGGCATCAAGAACGATCACTTCGCGCGCGTCATCCGCGAGGATCCGGTCAGGCGCGGGCTGCTCTTCGCGGGCACGGAGCGCGCCGTCTATATCTCGTTCGACGACGGCCGCTCGTGGCAACCGTTGCAGAAAAACCTCCCACCGGTGCCAATCCACGACATCACGATCAAAGACAACGACGTCATCGTGGCCACGCACGGGAGATCCTTCTGGGTGATGGACGACATCTCGCCACTGCGGCAGGTGTCGGCGCAGATCGCGGCCAAGGATGCGCATCTCTTCAGGCCCGTCGACACGTACCGGACGCAATGGAGCGGTGGCTTCGGTGGGGGCGGCGGCGGTGGTGGAGGAGGTGGCGTCGGCGCGAACCCGCCGTCAGGCGCCGTCCTCTATTACACGCTCAAGTCGCCGAACCAGAAGGTGAACCTCGTCTTCAGCGACGCAGCCGGCAAAGTCATCCAGACCTTCACGAGCGAACAGGACCCCGAAGCCGCGGCTGACAGCGTTCGTCTGGAGCAGATCAAGGCGCAGCGCGTCGATTCGCTGACGCGCACCGGTTTGGCGCGCGACTCGGCTACGAAGGTCGTGAACGCCGCGCTGGCGTCCCCACAGGCTCAGTTGCAGGCGTTAGGCATCGAGAACCCACGTCCGCGGCCGCCGCGCGTTGCGAATCGCGGGGGACTCAATCAGTTCTCCTGGAATCTGCGCTATCCCGACGCCGTGTCCTTCGAGAACCTGATCATGTGGGCAGCCGGGACGAATGGTCCCGTCGCGCCTCCGGGAACTTACAGCGTGCGCCTAACGGTGAACGACGGCCCGGCGCAGTCGCACACCTTCCGCGTGCGCAAGGATCCGCGCTCGACGTCGACAGACGCAGACATCCTTGCGCAGTTCAATCTCCTGATCGCCATTCGCGACAAAACGACAGAGGCGAACAACGCCGTGCGCATGGTGCGCAACATGCGCTCTCAAGTCGACGATCGCACGAATCGCTTGAGCGCGGATCGCAAGACTGAATTCACGGGGATCGCGACGGGAATGATGGGGAACCTGAGCAAGGCGGAGCAGGAGGCCTATCAAGTTCGCAACGAGAGCAATCAGGATCCGCTCAACTTCCCGATCAAGTTGAACAACGAAATCGCGGGCGTCGCGAGCTACGTCTCGCAAGGCGAGTACCGGCCGACGAAGCAGGCGTACGAGGTCTTCGAGATGCTGTCGAAGGAGCTCGACGTGCATCTCAAGGCGATTCAGTCGACGCTCGGCAGCGATCTGCCGAAGCTGAACGCGATTCTGCGAGCAGCGGGATTGCCGGAGCTCAAGCCGAGTACGGAGGAGATCAAGAGGCAGAGGCCGGCGGTTGCGATGTAGGGCTCAACGGGTCGTGTTGGTCAAAACAAATAGCTATGTGTAACCAGTCTTCCGTGCCGAGCCTTGAGAATGATATGCGACGCTGGACAGCGAATTCTCAGGACTCCGCACTGAAGACTGGTCACCCGAAGCTATTTGTTTTCATTTGCCTCGATCCCACGTCCGTACGACGATATGCTCCGGCGTATCCGTTTGATGCCGCTGCTTCGACTTGACTAGGCCGCGACGGTGCAAGACGCGCAACGCAAGCTGCACGGCGCTCTTAGATAATCCGATTTCGTCGGCGATGGCCCGATGGCTCAGCCGCACGCTCGCCGCCTTCGCGCCGCGCGTACGTCGCCACAGATAGAGATAGACTAAGAATGCGGCCGACGAACGATCGTGACCAACGAGATCGCGCAGCAACACATCGACCACATACGTGTCGACGCGGAAGGTCTCTGCGGCAGCTGTCATAATGATTGCTATAGCATGCCATAAGCGCCTTGAATCCTCCAGCCCGTTCCGCGAGGATTGGCTCACACAGGAGGAATCACGACATGCTCAAGCGGATCAACTTCACGACCGTGCCGGTCGCGGATCAGAGCAGGGCGCTGGAGTTCTACACCAAGAAGATCGGCCTCAAGGTCTTCACCGATCAGTCCATGGGCGACAGCCGCTGGATCGAGCTACAGATCCCGGGCGC
>CBQVAZ010000441.1:0-3784 GCA_967720205.1 uncultured Gemmatimonadaceae bacterium
CTCAGCGACTCGCTGCATGTCATCCGCGGCAAGCGCGTTGGGCTCATCACGAATCATACTGGTCGCGACGCGGAGGGAGTTAGCAGCATCGATCGGCTGGCTCGAGCGCCTGGCGTTAGGCTGACGGCGTTATACGGTCCAGAGCACGGCCTGCGCGGAATCGCCAAGCCGGGAGAGCACGTTGCATCCACAGTGGACTCCGCGACCGGGGTGCCGATCTACTCATTGTACGGCGAGACACGTACGCCAACTCCCGAAATGATGAAGGATGTCGACGTGCTGGTCTTCGACATTCAAGACGTAGGCGCGCGGGTGTACACGTATCCATGGACAATGGCGCTCGCCGCCGAAGCCGCCACAAAGGCGGGCAAGACGTTCGTAGTGCTCGACCGGCCGGATCCCATTCGTGCTGATCGCGTCGATGGTGGTGTTCTCGATCCCAAGTTTCGCTCGTTCGTCGGCGCATATCCCGTGGCGATCCGATATGGCCTAACGATTGGAGAACTGGCCCGCTACCTCGTGCGCACCAAGCAACTGAATGCGAACGTGCGAGTGATTCCGATGCAGAACTACTCTCGCTCGATGTGGTGGGACGAGACCGGCATCGCGTGGATCAACCCGTCGCCCAACATGCGCTCGATCGACGCGGCAGTGCTCTACACCGGCACGGTGTTCTTCGAGGGAACGAACGTTACTGAAGGGCGTGGGACGGACGCTCCCTACCAGCACATCGGAGCGCCGTGGCTGGTTGACGCGGGTGCGATTGCGCGGGAGCTCAATGCGCGCAACCTGCCGGGCGTGCGCTTCGACTCCACGAGCCAGACTCCCACCGCGGGCTACAAATGGGCCGGTCAGACGATTCCCGTTATCCGAGTGACAGTGACAGATCGAAATGCAGTGCAGCCCGCTGCTGTCGGCCTGCACATGCTGCGCGCGATCTATGTGAAGCATCCGAGCCAATGGCAGTGGCGCACGGAGCAATTCGATCGCCTTGCCGGGAGTGATCGACTGCGCGCGGCAGTGGAACGCGAGGGGGGAATCGAGGCACTCCTGCCGATTCTCGAGCGCGAATCGGCCGATTTTGCTCGCGCGACGGTCCCGGATCGTCTGTACCCTTAGCATCGAAGACCTTTCACCACAGAGGACGCAGAGAACACAGAGGAGAGCGTTCTTTCTTGCTTTCTCTGTGTCCTCCGTGTCCTCTGTGGTAAGGCTCTTAGTAGTACCGGAAACCGGCTGTGTACGTGGACCGTAAGGCCGAGACCCCGTAGCCCCATCTATGTCGATCCTTGAAGCCGTCCGGCTCGCGCTAAGCCAGCTCCGCGTGCAGAAGCTAAAGAGCTTCTTCACGCTCCTCGGCGTGACGATCGGCGTCATGTTCCTCATCGCCGTTGTCTCGATCGTGAACGGGATGGGGCGCGTGATGGAGGAGGATCTGGTCGGGAAGATCATTGCGAAGGGGAGCTACGAGCTGCGCCGCCGTCCGAACATCGTGATGGGTGATGTCGATGAAGCGACCTGGCGTTCGTGGTCCCAACGCCGCCGCATCATCGAAGACGACGTCGCCCCGGTCGTCGCTGCTTTGCAGCCGGGGACGCTCTGGGCGATCACGAGTGGCGAGCAGGAGCAGCTCGAGTCGCGTTATGCACGACCGCGAGGCGTGGAGCTCACTGCAGTCACCGAGCAGTGGTTCGACATCAAGAAGATGGGTGTGAGCGAGGGCCGATTGATTGCCCCGCAGGAATACCAGCTGGGTATCCCTGTCATAGTGATTGGCGAGGACGTGAAGAAGCACTTCTTCCCGGGTCTCAGCCCGATCGGCCGCGAGATCAGCATCAACAACCTGCCTTACAAGGTGGTGGGCGTCGCGGAATCGCAGGGGAGCTTCATGGGCATCTCCATGGACCGCTTCGCGATCGTGCCTTACAAGTCGCCCGCGCATAGGCTCGTGAACCGCTTCAAGGTCATCGACGGTCTCATGGTCCAATCGCCTAACGAGCAGGTCATGGCGACGAACATGGAGGGGACGCGCACGGTCATGCGCTCGCGCCACAGGCTGCGCCCCGCGCAGCCGGACGACTTCACGATGCAGACGGCCGACGCGGCGCTGGAGTTCTGGAAGAAGATCGAAGGCATAATGGTCGTCGCAGGCATCGCACTTCCCGCCATCGGGCTCATCGTCGGCGCGATCGTCATCATGAACATCATGCTCGTGGCCGTCGCCGAGCGAACGCGCGAGATCGGTGTGCGCAAGGCGTTAGGCGCCCGCCGGCGCGACATCCTGGGCCAGTTCCTCGTGGAGTCCACGACGCTCAGCCTGGTCGGTGCTATCATGGGAATCCTTGCCGGCATCGGCGTCGCTCAAGCCGTGAAAGCGGCCTCGCCGCTCCCCGCGACGGTGGCGTTATGGTCTGTTTTCGTCGCGGTGACGGTCGGTGCAGGCGTGGGTATCATCTCCGGCGTCTATCCTGCGTCGCGAGCCGCGCGGCTGGATCCTGTGGTCGCGCTGAGGCAGGAGTAGAGCGATGGGCTTCCTGTCGCGCATCGCGTCGCTCTTCGAGGGCGTCGTCATCGCCATCGATTCAATCCGCCAGAATCGCGTACGCGCGGCGCTCACGATACTCGGCATCGCGATCGGTGTGTTCGTCGTGGTCGTCATGTCGGCCGCGATTCACGGCATCAACTCGAGCATCGCGACGATGTTCGAGTCGCTCGGTCCCACGACGTTCTTCGTGAACCGCTATCCGATCGAGCTGGGGCCATGTGACGATTCGGACGATACGTGCAAATGGCGCAACAACCCGCCGATACGCCCCAGCGAGATCGCCGCGTTGCGACGCCTAACTAGCGTGGATCAAGTGGTCGAGCGGACGGGAACCTCCGCGCGTGTGAAGTACTTCAATCGCGAGCTGCCGGGCGCCTCGATCCAGGTGTTTAGCACCAACTGGCTCAACATCGGTGGCGGCGACATCGTATCGGGACGCAGTTGGACGACGGCCGAAGACGGAAACGGTTCGCCGGTTATCGTCATCAACGAGAAGATGGCCGAGCGTCTGTTCGGTCAAAGCGACCCGCTCAACAAGGAAATCAGCGTCGAGGGGACGCCGTTTCGCGTTATCGGGATCTATCACGACCCCGCGGCGTTTCTGGGTGAAGGCGATCGGCCGCAGGGCATGGTCCCGATGGGAACAGGGCTGCGCTATCTGAGAGTCTGGACCGAATGGATCGATGTGGCGGTTCAGCCCAAAGCTGAAGTCGCGCGCGACGACGCCATCGACGAAGTAGTAGCCGTGATGCGCGGTGAGCGTGGCCTGCGACCAAGCCAGCCAAACAACTTCGCCGTCATTACGCAGGAAAAACTCTTCGAGACGTGGAACACGATGACGGGGGTGTTCTTCCTCGTTATGATCGTTCTGTCGGGCGTGGGATTAATGGTGGGAGGCGTCGGCGTCGTCGCGATCATGATGATCTCAGTCACCGAGCGGACGCGTGAAATCGGCGTTCGTAAGGCGTTAGGCGCTACGCGGGCACTGATCCTCTGGCAGTTCTTGATCGAGGCTGCGACGCTGACAGCGATCGGCGCCGCGATTGGCTTTACGGTCGGCTGGCTCGTCGCGCTCATTGTGCGCTCCGCGTCGCCAATACCAGCCAGCGTCCCGCCCACCGCGGCGCTGATCGCACTCGTCGCCAGCACGATCACCGGGATCATGTTCGGAATGCTCCCCGCGTCGCGGGCGGCGAAGCTGGATCCGATTACGGCGCTGCGATACGAATAACAACTAAC
>CBQVAZ010000442.1:0-3783 GCA_967720205.1 uncultured Gemmatimonadaceae bacterium
CTTCCCAGTGTTGATGGCCATGCTGCTCTCCTGTAGGTAGGGGGGAACGGAGAGAACGGGCTCTATAGTACACGCTCTGGCTCGGGCCGCAACCCCAGAAGCTTCGTTAGGCGTCGAGTTGGGCCTGAGATAGTGGCATCGGCGACGTTATTTCGCGATCTCCCGCACACTGATCGTCTGCACGTCGAGGCTATCCCTAACGACAATGAGCGCTCGCGTACCGCGCACGTCTTCCAGGCGAGTGGCATTGGGGATCCTGAGACGTGCGACAGGCGCGCCGTCCTGCGATAGCACCGTCCATCGATCACCGGCCTTCTGTAACCGCGAGCCGAGGCGCGTCGCCTCGAAGCGTTCTACCCAGAGTTGGTCGTTGTTGTCGACGAATACACGACCGATCGCCGGTCGCTCATTTGGGAGGATTTGAGAGGCAAAGTTCATCTCGAACCGTTTGGCGATCTGGTCGGGCGGCAAACGACCGGCAGCAAGTGCCATTGCCTCGGCCTTCACGCCCTCGACTTCCGTCTGCGTCAGATCCTCGTGCAGCGCCGGCCATCGTATCTCGCCTGCCCCGGCGAAGTCGCCGTTCAAATACGATAGCGCGAAGCTCGCCCCCGATCCGAAATAGACGCGGTCTCGAGCGACGACAGCGAAGGGTTGATTTGAAAATGGAAGACGAGTATCGCCACGCTCGTAAATGCCCGTGTACATGCCGTCGAACTCCGCGGAGCTCGCGAGGGCACGGCCGCTCGTGTCCTGCAGCGTTAGGCGGGCGCGCATGGGCCAGCGCCGAACGCCAGTACCCGGCGGGATCGAATCTTGTGGCGTGACGCTGAGTTGCAGAACGACGATCTTGTCACCCTGCCAGAGCCAGGCGTCGGCCGGCCAGGATTCGGGCGACGTTCCGCCGACACGCATGCTGCGAACGTATCCGCCGTCTGGGTGCCAGAGCGTTAGCCGGCGCAGCGACCCATCGAACGTGAGGATAGAGTCGCCGGGAAGCACCGTCACCGAAGTCACGCTGCGAAACTCGCCTGGCCCCTCACCGCGGCGGCCCAGCGCTTTGACGAACTTCCCGTTTGCGTCAAATAGCAGCAAGCGGCGCGCTTCGGCGTCAACAACCACGATACGGCCGTCGCTGAGCCAACGCGCCGATCCAATGTAGGCGAACGCGGCGGAGTCGCCCGTCTCGGCGCCAGTCAGCGTCAGGTCGGCCGCCGGAGCGAGTGTCCACTCGTTAAGCGCAGCAGGATCGGTATTGATCCTCGTTAGGCGAACCCCGGCTGAATCTACGGTCGATGTCGGCGTGCCTGTGGAATCGGACCGTTGACAATTCGCCAGGATTAGGAGCGCGGCGGCAAGCAGCGTCGCACGTGTCATCGACTTTTGCGAGCGCTACTACGCGATGTGCGCTCGGCGAGCAGTTTTTTGGTCGCGCGCCGGCTCCACGCCGACTCGAGTGCAAGGGCGATAACGCGCTTGGGGGCCGCCTTCAGGATGACTGAGGTGCTGCCGGCCTTCCCCCAAGCGCCTGCGGCGGGCTTGAATGCCTTGGCGTGCCGTTGAAGTAAGAGATCCTGGTCGAGCGGCGAGAGCATGATGGTGCCATGCAGATCATCGGGATAACCAAGAGTCGCGAAGATCTTGCCGGCCACACGGAAGTCAGCGTGGCCCATGTGGGATCCCTCGCTCGTGCCAGGAAGCGCCAAGGCCAGCTTTCGGAAATCAGCAGGTGTCATTTTGCCAATTGGAATCGGTTGCGATCGCCTAACGTTTCGTGCAACGCGCTATTGCGGCTTGATCGCCAGTGGATGTTTGGGCTCGTAGATGCCAAGCTCCTCGCCACTCGGCAACTTGATCTGTGTGACGCGACCCCAAGGTTGTTCCTGAACTGGCGCAGTCGTGACTCCCTTGCGCTCGAGCGCTGCGCGCGTGGCGTCGATGTCGTCGCACATGAGATACAGCTCGTGGTATTCCTCGCCCTCTGTGGGATGAATGGCGAGCTCGGTCGGTGGCATCGCGAAGATCAGCCATCCGCGGCCGGCGTCCACTGATGCAAAGCCAAGCACGTCGCGGAAGAAGCTGCGCGTGGCTTCGTCTTTCTTGGAATACATCAGAGCGTGCATGCCGATGATCGCCATTCAGACCTCGCGAGAGCGAAGGATCTTGCTGCTGCTCCGAGCAGCCCTGTTAGGCGAGGTGCCAGCCCGGTCAGCGCCCGCGGTCGACTTGTCTGTAGAATAGCGGGAGGCGAGCTCCGAGCGCGAAGTCGGCTCTGAGACCGGCGGAAATGCCGCGCAGCACGAGATGCGGACCCTTGACGCAACTCGCGTTCGGCGGACAGTCGAACACGACTTCGACTCGGTCCTCGATGAGTTTATACGAGAACCCCGTCTGCCAATGGAATGGTTCCGTTGGTCCATCTCCCTTCACAGGTTCGCTCTCGCGCAGCGTGTTGATGCTCCCGCGTCCATTCAGCGTGAAGCGCAGGGTGTCGGCAAATACGCGGATTTTCACGAATTCGGTCGTGTATAGCAAAGTCGGCAGCGCGTCGCCTGCGACGTTATGCAGCACGTATGTGCCGAGGACGTCACCGGGAGCAAGCGAATCTGAGCATGCGAGTGGAATCGCTGCGCAGAGGAGTGTGATCGTGCGAGCTATTCGATTTCTGGACATGTGCCCTCAGACACTCGACACACGAAGAAACCCTGCTCTCCCTCGTGACGTCACGCTGCGCCGGCGTTTAGCCTCGCGGGGGCTTCTGAACGGGACTGCCGACGGCGTTGACGATCCACCAATGCTTATCGCGTGAGATGTACAGATGTACATAGCGCGACTCGGCAACGACTTCTCCAGCGAGTGTCGTCGTGCGCAACCTTCCCATGACTGACGCGGCTGTGCCGAAATCGCGTATGACCAGCTCGTCTATCAAGAAACGACTGTTGGGATTGTCGCGAGTGAACACACCGAGCAGAGTAGCACGGTCTACGAGTGCGCCGTTGGCAGGGACTCCTCGAAAATCGGGAGCGTAAATGTTGGATAACCACGTTGTATCGTGGCGAGCGATCGCCGCGCTGCGTGCAACTTCGAGCGCGAGAAGGTGACGCGCGGCCAATGAATAGTTGCTCGTGTCGGGGAGCGTGATCGTGGTTCGCCCTGCCACTACCTGCCCTGGTGCTTGGGCGCCCACCGCAGTGGGGACGGCAACAACAAACAGGATTATACGCGTTAGGCGCATCGCTCACCAACCGAGTCGGATTCGAACGACTTACGTAATGTGTAGGTCAGATCCGAATTGTATAAGCCCGAGTCGTTTTGCAAGAGCGCGCGACGCCGTGTTGTTCCAGGAGGTGCTGTAGAGCGGGACCCGGTCCAGTTCGCGAACGGCTCTGGCCCAGGCATTCACGGCGCGCGTGGCGTGTCCGCGCTGGCGGAAGTCGCGATTGGTGTCGACGCCTGCTTCGTGCGCGCGCGACGTAATGCGAACGCTGGCGCAGACGGAAACCGCCTTTCCCTCTTCAAGCGCTGCTACAATCGGCACGCATGTGGCGACGTCGCCGAGCCAGTCTTCGAGATATGGGCTCAGCAGTGTCGCGTTATCAGCGGTCACCCTAACGACATCAGTGTGAGTGCTCGCCAGAGTGGCCGGAAAGTGATACGCCGGCCCGGTCCATGTTTTGCGCACCGGTTCATCGCGAGAGAGTCTTGCGACGAATGCTTCGGCATCGACGATCTCGATTCCCGTGGGCTGAGACTCGCAGAGGCGGCGCAGGTCGTCGGCCAATG
>CBQVAZ010000443.1:0-3773 GCA_967720205.1 uncultured Gemmatimonadaceae bacterium
GGCGACGCGTGATCTCGCGCAGCTTCGCCAGATCGCCGGCGGCGGCGCTCTCGGCTGCTGCGATCAGGGCGTCGGTCACGCCTGCCATCGCCGAAACGACGACCACGCGCGGGCCGCGCGGCTGGCCGGCGACGATTCGAGCCGCGTGCGACATGGCCGCGCCGTTGGCGAGCGAGGCGCCACCAAACTTGTGTACGACGGGACGTGGGCTGCGGCCGGGGCGCCGCGGGGTCGGCATGGGACAAAAGTAAACCCGGACAACGCCTTGCTTCACTCCGGCGTAGTCTCGTCGTGGCGCAGTAGACTCCCAGACGCCCCGGCCCTAAGCTAGCCCTGCGCCCGGTTCCCAAAGCCTACATGACCCACTCCTCTCCCAACACCACGAGGTTCGTTATGCAGTTGAACCATCCGCTGCGACGGCATGCGCGCAGGCTGGTGGCGGTTGCGGCTGTCACGGCCGCATTTGCGCCCGCATTGTTCTCGCAGGCTCGCATCACGTCGCCGAAGGAATTCTTCGGTTTCAACATCGGCGACGACTACCGACTGGCGACGTACACGCAGTTCGTCGACTACTGGAAGAAGATCGACGCTGAAAGCGACCGCATGATCGTCCAGGAAATCGGCAAGTCGGCAGAGGGGCGTCCGCAGCTGATGGCGATCGTGACGTCACCCGAAAACCATCGCAATCTGGCGAAGTACAAGGACATCGCGACCAAGCTAGCCAGAGCGGAGATCAGCAACGAAGAAGCGATCAGCCTGGCGGGGGAGGGAAAGGCTATAGTCTGGATCGATGGCGGGCTGCACGCGACCGAAGTGTTAGGCGCCGCGCAGCTCATCGAGACATCGTATCAGATGGTGAGTGGCACCGATCCGGAGACGATGCGATTCCTCAATGACGTCATCATCCTCTTCGTGCACGCGAATCCGGACGGCATGGAGCTCGTCTCCAACTGGTACATGCGCGAAGCTGACGAGAAGAAGCGCAGCACCGGTGGCATTCCGCGGCTCTATCAGAAGTACATCGGCCACGACAACAACCGCGACTTCTACATGGGCGCGCAGGCCGAGACGCAGAACATTCTGAAGATCCAGTATCAGGAGTGGTATCCGCAGATCGTGTATAACCACCACCAGACTGGTCCGGCCGGGGCAGTGCTATTCGCGCCGCCGTTCCGCGCCCCGCAGAACCACCACTTCGATCCACTGGTCATCTACGGAATCGATCTCGTGGGCACGGCGATGCACACGCGCTTCGCGCTGGAGGGGAAGCCGGGAGCCGTTAGGCGCGATCAGGCCGGCTACCAGACATGGTGGAACGGCGGCCTGCGCACGACCGTGTACTTCCACAACATGATCGGACTCTTGACGGAGTCGATTGGGAATCCGACGCCGATCGAGATTCCCTTCACACCCGAGAAGCTGATCCCGCAGGAGAACTACGTTTACCCGATCACACCGCAGACCTGGCATTTCCGTCAGTCGATCGATTATTCGGTGACGGCAAACCGCGCGGTGCTCGACGTTGCCTCGCGGCATCGTGAGCAGTTCCTGTACAACATCTATAAGATGGGCCGCAACGCGATCGACAAAGGAAGTCGCGACACCTGGACCGATTATCCTCGGCGCATCGCGGCGGTGATGGAACAGATTCAGAAGGATCGCGCGCAGCAAAGCGAAGGGAACGCGCGGCTTGCGGCGATGGGTGGCTTCTCCGGCGTTCAGCCTAGCAAGTATTTCGCCGAGCTGCGCAAGCCCGAGCTGCGTGATCCACGCGGCTTCATCGTGCCGACGACGCAGCCGGATTTCCTGGCGGCAACGCACTTCGTTCAGGCGCTGCAAAAGAATGGCATCGACGTGTTGCGAGCGACGCAGGCGTTCAACGTTGCTGGAAAGTCGTACCCCGCTGGTTCGTACGTCGTAAAGACGGCGCAGGCATTCCGCGCGCACGTGATGGACATGTTCGAGCCGCAGGATTACCCGAACGATCTGCAGTATCCTGGTGGTCCGCCGAAGGCGCCATACGACAACGCCGGCTACACGCTCGCGTTCCAGATGGGCGTACAGTTCGATCGCATCCTCGACGGCTTCGATTGTCCCTGCCAGAAGATCCAGGGATTGGCGGAGCCGCCTAACGGGACGGTGGCAGGGAGCGGCAGCGGCTATCTCCTGAATCACCAGCAGACCGACGCGTATTACGCCGTGAATCAGGTTCTCAAGAACGGCGGTGAGGTGTATTGGGCGAAGTCCGCGTTTACGGCGAACGGCAAGACGTATCCACCCGGGACGTTCTATGTGACAGGCCGCGGGGCGAGCCGCGCCGCGCTGCAAAAGCTGGCGGACGAAGAAGGACTCTCGTTCGAAGGCGCGAACAAGCCTAACGTGGAATCGATGCGTCTCTATCCCACGCGCATCGGACTCTGGGACAACTATGGTGGATCGATTCCGTCCGGCTGGACGCGCTGGCTGTTCGAGCAGTATGGCTTCGACTTCAGCGTGATCTATCCCGCGGAGCTCGATGCCGGGAATCTCAACGCGAAGTATGACGTGATCATTTTCGTCGACGGGGGCATTCCCGAATCCGATCGGGCCGGCGGAGGCGGTGGCGGTGAAGGCTTCGGCGGTGCGCCGCCCAGTGCGGAGTCGATTCCGGCCGAGTATCGCAACAGGTTGGGGAGAGTGACAATTGCCAAGACGGTGCCGCAGCTCAAGGAGTTCATGGAAAACGGCGGCACAGTGATCACGATTGGCGGCTCGACGTCGTTAGCGCATCACCTCAAGCTGCCGGTTGGCAATCATCTCGTTGAGCGGATGCAGAACGGCACAGAGCGAGAGTTGCCGCGCGAGAAGCTCTTCATTCCCGGATCTGTGCTGCAGGCGAGCGTCGATAACACGACGCCGCTGGCCGCGGGGATTCCATCAAAGGTCGACGTGTTCTTCGACAACAGCCCGGTGTTCCGCCTCGAGCCCGATGCGTCGCTCAAGGGTGTGAAAGCCGTGGCGTGGTTCGACACCGACAAGCCATTGCGCAGCGGTTGGGCGTGGGGCCAGGGCTATCTGAAGGACGGCGTCGCGGCAGTCGAAGCGAAAGTGGGGAACGGGATGCTGTTCCTGTTCGGTCCCGAGATCACGAACCGCGCGCAGCCGCACGGGACGTTCAAGTTCCTATTCAACGGGATTTACTACGGTGCGGCGATGGGGAAGAACGGGAAGCCGCAAGTAAAAGCGAACAACAACTAACTAACTACTAGGGGTCAGGGGATAGGGGGATAGGGGATAGGAAAGCCTAACGGCGTCGCCACCTTGCGGCGCCGTTTTGCTTGACGGCGCTCATGGCCAGTATCACGGACGAAGGTTCGTCCGGATTCTGCCGAAACAACTGATTGGGCGGATCGACAAGAACAGGAGAAGGGCGGGGCGCGAAGAAAACTCCGCTAAATCCGCCTAGATTCGCTGCATCCGTGATGAACCTTCGTCTGAGTGGCTGGACGGAGCCGCACGGAGGTCAAAACAAAGATGAACGTTTAGACCAGCGCGCCAGCCAGTCGCGCGAGCCAGTGCAAAATCGTTAGGCCGCCAGGGAAGAGCGTTAGGCCGATCGAGAAAGCAAAGCCGTAGCGGAAGAGCGCGGCCCCAACGGGGACGGAATCCTCGCCCAACCACCGGCGCAGCAGGAGTTCGGCGGCCCAGCCGGCCGAGTAGCAGAAGTTGGCGGCGACGCCAAAGGCGAGTGGACCGATGATGTTGAGCGCTGCCGGGAGCGGCTGCGGCGACGG
>CBQVAZ010000444.1:0-3773 GCA_967720205.1 uncultured Gemmatimonadaceae bacterium
TCTCCTTGAAGATCTCCTCAGCGCCGCGCTCCATCTGATCGGTGAGCGCTTCGACATAATACGAACCGCCTAACGGGTCGATGACGTTAGGCACGCCGGATTCGTACGCCAGGATCTGCTGTGTACGCAGGGCCACCTGCACCGCTTGCTCTGTTGGCAGCGCCAACGTCTCGTCCATTGAGTTCGTGTGCAGCGACTGCGTCCCGCCTAACACTGCCGCGAGCGCCTGATACGCGACGCGCACGATGTTGTTCATCGGCTGCTGCGCCGTGAGGGTGACGCCAGCGGTCTGTGAATGGAACCGGCACATGAGCGAGCGCGGATCCTTCGCTCCATAGCGCTCCTTCATGTGACGCGCCCAGATGCGGCGCGCGGCGCGCAGTTTGGCGACTTCCTCGAAGAAGTCGTTATGAATGTCGAAGAAGAATGACAAACGGCGTGCGAACGAATCCACATCGAGCCCGCGAGCTACGCCGCGTTCCACATAGGTAAAGCCGTTGGCCAGTGTGAACGCCAATTCCTGTACCGCGGTGGCTCCGGCCTCGCGGATGTGGTAGCCCGAGATCGAGATCGTATTCCACTGCGGCGCGTGTTCCGCGCCCCACTGGAACAGATCGACGATGAGACGCAGCGCCGGCTCGATGGGATAGACCCACGCGTGCTGCGCCATGTACTCCTTGAGGATGTCGTTCTGCACCGTGCCGCGGATCGCGCTAAGCGGTACGCCCTGCCGTTCAGCGGCCGCAGCGTAGAAGCAAAACAGGATCACGGCCGGGCCGTTGATCGTCATCGACGTGGAGACTTTGTCGAGCGGGATCCCGTCGAAGAGCGTCTCCATGTCGGCGAGGCTCGAGATCGCGACGCCTGACTTCCCTACTTCACCCTCCGACCGAGCATGATCGGAGTCGTAGCCCATCAGCGTCGGGAAATCGAACGCTGTCGAGAGCCCCGTTTGCCCGTGTTCCAACAGAAACTTGAAGCGCTTGTTCGTCTCGGCCGCGGTGCCGAAGCCGGCGAACTGCCGCTTCGTCCACAGGCGGCCGCGATAACCCGTCGGATGAATGCCGCGCGTAAATGGATACTGCCCCGGAGGCGGGATCGACGCGGGATCGAGATTGGCGATATCGAGCAGCGTGTAGAGCGGCTCCACCTCGCCTTGGGAATTGACGAAGGCGATGTCGCGCTTCTCGCTCTCTGCATAACGAGCACGCCACTCGGCGAGCTCCTTTTGCAGGCGCTCCAGTTCCGCCTGCTGCTCCCTAACGAGATCCGGGAGATCTACGTCATCCACTGAAGTCATCCGTCGCCTCGCTGAATGATCCCGGCCGAACGCTCGAGCACCTGATCCGCCACCCGAAACGGGCTCACGCTGCCGCTCTCGAGCGCTTCGATCGTCTGATCGAGATACGCGACCAACTGCGGGTCGTTCCACACGCGCCGCCGAAGGCGTCCTTCCGCGATCTGTAGCACCTGCTCCCGCAGACGCTGGCGCCGACGCACGCGCAACTCGCCGCTCGTTTCAAGATAGCGCCAGTGGCGATCGAGTGCCGTCACCAAATCCCCGATCCCCTCACCCTTGGCGGCGATCATACGCAGCACCGGAGGGACCCATTGTTCCGTCTGGTCGCGCGCGGCTGCCTCACGAGCGACGCGCGCTGGGTTCATCACTTTGAGATCTACGCCATGATGCGCCGGCACATTTTTCATGGTCTCGCCCGATCTCAGGCCCAGCATCAGCTCGAGGTCTGTCTTGACTCGATCGGCCCCTGGTCGATCGGCCTTGTTCACGACGAAGAGGTCCGCGATTTCCATGAGCCCTGCTTTGAGCGTCTGGATCGAATCGCCGGACTCGGGGACGAGAATGACGATGTTGGAATCCACGGCGCGTGCAACGTCCAACTCGCTCTGCCCAACTCCCACGGTTTCGATAACGATGCGGTCGAATCCAAAAGCGTCGAGCACGTCGGCAACGGCGCGTGTCGCCGAGGAGAGACCACCTAACGAGCCACGCGTGGCCAGCGATCGAATGTAGATCCCGGGATCCAGCGCGACGCTCTCCATGCGAATGCGATCGCCTAACAGCGCTCCTCCGGTGTACGGCGAAGTCGGATCCACGGCGATGATGCCGACCGTGAGACCCTGCGCTCGATAGGCAGCGGCGAGTTGCGACGTCGTTGTGCTTTTCCCTGCACCTGGCGGCCCGGTCATCCCTATTCGCCGCGCTTTGCCGACGCGGGCGTGGAGGCGCCCCAGGAGCTCATCCGCACCGTCGCGCTCGTTCTCTACTATGGATATAGCGCGCGCGAGCGCCGCCGGTCTTCCGGCATCGAAGCTTTCGAACAGCTGATCGAGTTTGCTCAAGCGCGCATTCCGCGCGACGTTACACCTGCTCGGGGCTCGTCGTGCTCGTCGCGAATGTCGCCGACAAGTTCCTCGATCAGATCCTCCAGAGTCACGACGCCGATCATGCTGCCGCTGCCGTCGAACACAACTGCCAGGTGCTGACGTTCCCTCAACATACGGAAGAGCGAGTCATGGCAGCGGGCGTCTGGAGCCAGCTTCGTGACAGGCCGCAACGGCAGCGGTTCGTTTTCCGCCTCGTCTGGAGCGCTGCGCAATACATCGAACGCGTGCGAGATGCCGATGATGTTATCGAGCGATCCGCGGTACACGGGAACACGACTATATCCCGCGGCTGCGATGCGTCGCGCCTGCTCTTTGGGCGCAAGCGCCGCGTCGAGCGCGAAGATTTTCTCTCGAGGGGTCATGACCTCGCGCACGACC
Source organism: uncultured Gemmatimonadaceae bacterium (assembly GCA_967720205.1). Classification (GTDB taxonomy): domain Bacteria; phylum Gemmatimonadota; class Gemmatimonadetes; order Gemmatimonadales; family Gemmatimonadaceae; genus DASYRX01. Next base: position 2,785 of record CBQVAZ010000444.1, read on the forward strand.
TTGTCGCGGAATTGCACGACGCCGCTGATGATGGCGAACTCCTCGCGGTCGCCCACGCCTTCGAGCTCACCCTCGCGCAGCAGTTCTTCCAGTCCTGTCACGTCAGCGCCGGCAGGCTGCAGAGCGTGCGCTCGCTCGCCCGTTAGGCGCCTGACGAGCGCCAGGATCGGGCGGAACGCCGTGTCGAAGACTCGCAAAACCGGCAGCAAAGCCGGCAAGAGCGGCGTCGACCAGCGCCGCGCCACTGCGCGGGGTATCAGCTGACCGAAGGCGAACAGTGCGACCGCATACAGAATGACAGCGCGCGCACGCGCGAGCGAACTGTGTCCAGCAACGGCGCCGAGAATCGCTCCGGCGATGAAGACCGTGACAGCTATCGAAGTCCCCGCGACGAGAATCAGCCGCTGCGGACGCTCGAGGTAGCGCGCCGCGATGCTTGCGCTGCCTGAGAGCTGTCGCTCCACCCAGTGCCGCAGCCAGATGCGACTCACGGTGCGCACACTCGTGGCGGCCGCCGTCAGCGTTGCGACGAAGAGCACTGTGATCGCCAGAACCAAGATCGGCGTCACTTGATCTTCTCCAGATACAGGCGCTGCACCCGGCGCCTAACCACGCGCTCTACGACGATTACCCAGCCGCGGATCATGAGGCGTTCGCCCGCGCGAGGGACTGTCCCGAGCAGTTCGTAGACGAGGCCGCCGACAGTGCTCACCCCTTCGCGAGTAAAGTCCGTGTCCGTGATCTCCGACAGCTCATCCAGCGTTAGGCGCGCCGAGACCCAGAAGCGGCGGCCGTCTTCCTGCTCGACCGGCGGCTCCTCCTCGTCGTACTCGTCATGGATCTCTCCGACGATCTCTTCCAGCACGTCTTCGATCGTCACCAGGCCAGCCGTGCCGCCGAATTCGTCGACGACGATGGCCATGTGGGTGCCTGACGACTGAAAGTCACGCAATTGTGCGTCGGCCGATTTGCTCGCCGGGATGAAGGTG
>CBQVAZ010000445.1:0-3769 GCA_967720205.1 uncultured Gemmatimonadaceae bacterium
GTGAGCGGGTCGGCCGCGCTTACATCGTACAGTGAGCTTTCAATCCGGTGGCGAGCGAGCAGCGCGACGATCAAGCCGAGCAGCGCACCCGGGACGGCGTAGGTCATACCACGCCTAACAATCATTCCCATCACCTCACTGCGTCTCGCGCCCAATGCAACACGCACGCCGATCTCACGCTCCCGCGACGCCACGAGATACGAGAGCATGCCGAAGATGCCAACGGCCGCCAGAATAAGCGACGCTATGGCGAATCCGCCTAACAGTTGTGTCCAATGTCGCTGAGGTGTCACCGACGCGGCGACGCGCTCATCAATAGTTCCGGCTTCGTCCAAGGCGAGTGCGGGATCCAGGCTGTGCAGTACCGAGCGAACGGCAGCCAGCGCCGCACGCGGTGGGCCAGCCGTTCGCGCGAATAGATAGGCGTCGCGCAGAAACTCCTGGTTCGCGGAGCGATAGACGGCGGCGCCATCGCCGGCGAGTCCCTGATACTTCACGTCGCCCACGATACCCACGATTGTGTTGGGGCACGTCTCACAACCTCCGTCCAGCAGTTGGCGTCCGAGCGCGGGCCGGTCCGGCGAATACTTCCTGACCCACTCGCGGCTCACGAGGACAACCCGTTGCGACGTGCTGTCATCAGCCATCGTGAAGAAGCGCCCTTCCAGGAGTTTGACGCCTAACGCTTCGAAGAGCTCGGGACTTGCTGCCGACCAAGGCGCCACCGGTTGCGGCGTCCCTTGCGGAACGCGCTGGTCCGCGAGGTCGAAGTTGTTCATGTCGTCGCACGCGTCAGGCGGAATACACGTGCCAACTCCCGCGTGCTCTACGCCAGGGATCTGCTTGACTCGATCGATCGTACGAGTCCAGAACGGGAGCGTATTCTCCGGGCCGCCGTAGCTCGCCCCAGGGAGTGACACTCGCACATACAGTACGCGGCTCAAGTCAAAGCCTGTATCGACATTCTGCAGCCTAACGAAGCTATTGATGAGGAGCGCGGCCCCGGCGAGTAGTGGGAGCGCCAACGCGAATTGCGCTGTGACGAGCGCACCGCGCAGCGCCTGAGTTCCGCGCGTTGCGCCAACCTCGCGGTCGCCCGCACCCAGCGAAGGACGCAGCTCGCGCCGGACGACCGAGACCACGGGGTAAAGGCCGATCAGAATACCGGTGATGGCTGCCACGATCGCTGCAAAGGCGAAGGCGCGCGGATCCAACGACGCTTCAGCAAGGCGCGGGATCGAAGAGCGCAGCACCATCAGCCCCTTGAGCAGCACCCAGGCCAGCGCGAGGCCGAGCACAGCACCTAACGCGGAGACGATGACGCTTTCGGTGACCAGCAGCCGCGCGAGGCGCGCGCGGGAGGCCCCCAGCATAGTGCGCAGCGCCGCTTCGCGCGCTCGGCTGGTAACCCGCACAAGCATCAGCGAGGCAACATTGGCTACGGCAATGAGTAGAACGAGCCCCACAGCGCCTGCAAAAAGCCGCAGCGTCTTCCCGGCGTTCCGTATCATCATCTCGCGCAGCGGATACGGCGTGAGCTTGGCCGATGTGTCCGCGAAAGTCGTAGCCCAAGTATGCGCGAGATCGTTGCTGATCCTGGCGAGGTCTTTGCGCGCGGCTTCTCTCGACGTGCCTTCGTTCAAGAGGCCGATCACGCGCATGATGAATGGTCCTCGACGGCGCGGTGTAGGTAGTTGCAGTGCCGGCCAGATTTCGCTGCGTGCGCCTCCGAGATCTATCACATCGCTCCGTAAGACGCCGACGATCTCGTAGACGGCGCCGTCGATTGTCATCGTCTTTCCAATAGCGGCGGCCGGGTCGTTGAACTCACGTGTGGCAAAGCGGTAGCTGAGCACCACCACGTTAGGCGCGCCCTGCAGTTCGTCCTGCGGCAGGATGCCGCGACCGTGTGCGACGCCGACTCCGAGCGTTTGGAAAAAGCTGGCCGTTGCAGAGGTTATTTCTGATCGTCGCGGCGGAGCCGAACCGATGGCGATGGCGACCTCGCCGGTTGTTGCGGCACCGACCTGCTCGAAGCTGCGCTGCATGGACACAATGCCACGGTAATCGGCATTGGAGACTCCAAAGCGATTCGTGGGCGAGTTCTGCTCCACGACGCGCACAAGCCGGTCGTCGTTAGGGTACGGCAGACGCGAGATGAGGACTGCATCGACGGCGCTGAAGATCGCGGTGCTGGATCCGATGCCAAGCGCGAGAACCGCGGCGGCGGATGCCGTAAAGGCCGGCGACCTTCGCAGAGAACGAAAGGCGTAGCGCGCGTCACGTATCGTTTCATCGAGCCAGCGCACTCCACGCGCATCGCGATGCGCCTCGGTGTATTGCGTGATGCCACCGAAGGCCGCGAGGGCACGGCGGCGCGCTTCGTTAGGGTCGATGCCCTGAGTTCGCATGAGATCCTTCGCCTCCATGTCGATATGGAGACGCATCTCGTCATTCAGCTCGCGGTCCAGCGCGTCACGTCCAATGAGCGCCCGGAGACGGCGCATCAAGCGGGTTACCCATGTCATAGATGTGCCTCAGGTCGATGTCAGGACGGCTTCGATCGACGCCGCGAAATGGCGCCATTGCGAGCGCTCGACGGTGAACTGCTTTTTGCCCGCCGCGGTGAGTGTGTAGAACTTGGCCCGGCGTCCCTCGTCGCTCGTCTTCCACGACGCAGTGATCCAGCCGCGGTCTTCCAGCCGGTAAAGCGCGGGATAGAGACTTCCCTGCCCGACGGCGAAGGCGTCGCGCGACATGTCGCGCAATCGCTTGGAGATCCCCCAGCCATGCAACGATCCCGCGACGAGCGATTTGAGAATCAAGAGATCGAGCGTTCCCTGCAGCAACTCGGCGCGGCTGGCCATGGCTCCTCCGGCGTGATACCTCGACATCCGACAACATGAATCTGAAAAGGGTTGTGTCGAATGTCGAGGCAACGTGCGGTTTTGCCGTCCGCGATCCCCCGCTCGAGCGCGCCGTCGCGTGGCTTGGCCGACAGGAGTCGTGCGTCCGCTGAGCACAATGTTCCTCTTGACTGGATCGGTAAGATGTCAAATTATTGACACATCTCTCGAACCGGGGGGGACCGTGCCGAAGCCAACAGTGCCCAGCCTGAGCCGCCGCGAGCGGCAAATTCTGGACGTCATCTATCGACGCGGCCGAGCGACCGCGGCAGACGTCACCGCAGAGCTGCCCGATGCGCCGACGTACACCACGGTGCGCGGCCTGCTGCGCATCCTGGAGGAAAAGGGTCACGTTAGGCACGAGGAAGACGCGGGCCGCTATGTCTATTCCCCGTCGCTTCCGCGCGAAGATGCGGGAGCGTCCCAGCTGCAGCACGTCGTGCGCACGTTCTTCGACGGCTCGGCGTCCAAGGCCATGGCGGCCTTCCTTGGCTCGACGCGCGAGCCGTTGAGCGACGATGAGCTGGCGCATTTGCGTGCTATAGTCGATGGCGCCGGTAAGACGTCCAAGACTGGCAAGCGCAGGTCGCCCAAGTGATGACAATGGAGTGGTTCGCGGCTCTCGGCGCGCTGGTCATTTCCTGGACGCTGCGAACGGCCCTGATCTGCGCGGTCGCCCTCGTCGCGGTACGCTGCCTCGAACAACGCTCGGCATCGCTGCGCCATGGCGTGCTTACCGCGGCCATCATCGCATCGTTCGCTCTCCCGGCGCTGACGGCGGTAAGCCTAACGGCTTTTATCCCTCGGGCGGCGGTTACGTGGGTGCGCGGAAGTGTGGCGCGCACGTCGCTCACACCTAACGT
>CBQVAZ010000446.1:0-3756 GCA_967720205.1 uncultured Gemmatimonadaceae bacterium
GCTGAACCGGATCACCCCGCTGTCCTCCTCCACCGTCCAACCTCGGCGCTGGATTTGGCCTATGGCGTTACGACGATCCTCGATCCGTCGACAACGTCCGAGTCGGCATTCCCGTTAGGCGAGATGGTCGAGGCGGGCATTGTCGTTGGCCCGCGCACGTTCAGCGTCGGCGAATTGGTCAGTCACCCCGGCACCGGCTTCGGCGATCAAAAGATCATCCGGAATCAAGCGGACGCCGACCGAGAAGTCGACCGGCGCGTTGACTGGGGCGCCGTGAGCATCAAGAACTTTCGGCAGTCTGCGCGCTATCAACAGCAACTCATCATGCAGGCGGCGCGGCGCCGACGAGTCACCGTAACCGGAGAAGGGGGCCCCCTCTACTTCGACGTGGGTGTGATCCTCGACGGACAAACGGGCTGGGAACATCTGATCGCGAACCTGCCGGTCTACAAGGATGCGGCGACGTTCTTTGGTAAGGCTGGCGCCGTATACTCGCCGACGTCGATCGTGGCTGGTCACGTGCACGGGTCGATGCAGTGGTTCCGTCAGCAGCAGGATCTCCGCGCCGACGCGAAGTATCGCCGTTTCATGCCCACGGTGTTGCTCGAGCGCACTTTCGCTGATGTGCAGCGAATACCAAAGTCAGCGTTCTCATTCCCGATAATCGCTGAAGGGTTGGCCGATATTGTTCGCGCCGGCGGCCACGGCGCGTTAGGTGAGCACGGCGAACAGCCAGGGATCGGTACGCACTGGGAGCTGTGGGCGTACTCTGAAGCACTCACTCCAATGGAAGCGCTCAAGGTCGCTACGATCGATGGTGCCTATTTCATCGGCCTGGAACGCGAGACCGGATCGCTCGCCAAAGGCAAGCTCGCCGATCTCGTCGTGCTGAACAGCGATCCTTTGCGCGACATCCACAATTCCGCCGATATCGCATACGTGATGAAAGCCGGGAGACTCTACGACGATGAGACACTCAACGAGCTATGGCCGAACCCTCGGCCATACGGTCCGATCCCGTGGAAGTGAGCGATATGCTCGTTAGGCGATGACTCGCATTCAGACCGTGGCAATTGTGGGCGCGGGCACGATGGGCCGCCGCATCGCATTCGATTGCGTGCGCCATGGCGTGCTGACGCGGCTCTACGACGCGGCGCCGGGGGTCGCTGCGGACGCCGTGCGCTGGGTCCGCTCGACGATGGAGGAGTGGTGTGAGCAAGGGCGTCTCGCCACACACGATGTCGAACGCGCCGCCGCTCTAACGCGGGCCTCACAGGACCTGGAGGAGTGCGCCGCGGACGCCGATCTCGCGGTCGAGAGCGTGCCTGAAAACGTCGCCCTCAAGCGCCGCGTCTTCGCCGAGCTGGATCGCGTGCTGCCGCCTAACGCGCTCATCGTGAGCAACACATCGGCGATCCCGGCGTCGCGGCTGGCCACGGCAACGGCGCGGCCTGAGCGCGTGCTCAATGTCAACTTCGGCCACCTCGGTCATCGCAAGGTGGAAATGATGGGACACGCGGGCACCGCGCCTGAGACGATCGCTGCCGTCAACGACTTTCTCCGCGAATTGGATCTCGTGCCGATCGTTGTGCGCGGAGAAAGCGTCGGCTATGCCACCAATCGTGTCTGGCGTGCCGTCAAGAAAGAGGTGCTCAAGCTGCTCGATCGCGATGTCGTCAGCGCCGAGGATATCGACAGGGGCTGGATGCTCGATTGGGGGACGAACGTTGGCCCGTGCGCCCTCATGGATCACATCGGGCTCGACGTCGTGCGCGACATCGAGTTGATCTATTACGACGAGAGCGGCGACGAAAACGATCGCCCCCCCGCGTTGCTCGACCGCATGCTGGCTGCTGGAAAGCTCGGCACGAAAAGCGGAGAGGGTTTCTATCGCTACCCGAACCCGAGCTATGAGCAGCCCGGATTTCTTGACGCACCTACACCGGCCGCCGAACAACCTAAGCCACACTAAAAACCAACAACTGATAACTGCGGACTCCAAACGTTATGTCAGTCACCTGGCGCTATGCGAACACTCACGAGTATCTGGAGCGCGTGGGCAAGATGCCGCCCGTCATCATCTGCTGCGCATGTAACGGCGGCATTCAGGGACAGGAATCGAATGCAGCATTGCCGGAATCGGCCGATGAAATCGCGGATTCGGTGCACGGAGCGTACACGGCCGGCGCGTCGATGGTGCACGTCCATGCGCGCAACCCGCAGCACCTAACGCGAGCGGCCACGACGACTGAGGTGTGGTTCGAAGTCAACCGGAGAATTCGCGAGCGCTGCCCGGACCTCATCATCAACAACACGACAGGCGGCGGCCCTGACATGACAATGGAGGAACGGCTGCAGTGCCTCCCCGCTCGCCCCGAGGTCGCGTCGCTCAACCTCACGCCCGACATGAGCAAGTTCAAACTCAAGGCGCGGCCAGACACGCTGCCCGATCCGCACCCGGAGATTCTCTACGACGAATGCCTGCCGTTCTCGTACAAGCTCGTCTCGCAATTCGCAGCCGAGATGAAGCGCTGGGGCGTGAAGCCGGAGATGGAGACGTACCACACCGGAGGCGCGTGGGTGATTCGCGATCTCATTCAGCAAGGACTCGTGGAAAAGCCGTACTGGATTCAGACGGTGATGGGTTATCAAACGTCCAGCTGGGCGACGCCCGAAAGCGTCATTCACCTCATCCGCGAATTTCCGGATGATTCGCTCTGGTTATGCTCGGGTGTTGGGCAGCATCAGCTCCCGATGACGACGCTCGCGATGCTGCTCGGCGGACACGTGCGCGTGGGACTGGAGGACAACGTGTACTATCGCCGCGGCGAGTTGGCGAAGAGTAACCAACAGCTCGTTGAGCGCGCGGTGCGTCTCGCCCACGAGCTCAATCGCGAAGTCGCAACGCCGGCTCAGGCGAGGGAGATGCTTGGCCTCTCGGCGACGCCAACTCGATACGAACAAATGCCTAACGCGTCGCGCGCTGCCGCGTCCGCGCCGGCGGTTTGACTGACATGACGACTCCTGCGACGCGTCCTGTCTCACGTCTGCGCAAGGAAATCGGCGCGCTGCAGTTTTTCACGCTCGCCTTTGGCGCTGTTGTCGGAGTCGGCTGGGCCGTCGTGCTCGGCGATTGGTTGCGACAAGCGGGTCCGCTCGGGGCAATCCTGGGTCTCTTGGCTGGCGGATTCGTCGTGATCCTCATTGGACTGTGCTACGCCGAGGTGACGTCGATCATCCCCGCATCGGGCGGCGAGGTGGCGTTTGCATACGAGGTGTTTGGCGACCGCGCCTGTTTCGCGACGGGGTGGCTGCTTTCGTTCACCTATATAGTTGTCGGGTCGTTCGAGGCGATCTCGATCGGCTGGATCATCACCGCGCTGAGCCCGGCGCTCCAGGGGCCGGTCATCTACACGAGCCTCGGGAGCGAAGTGCGCGCCGGAACGCTCGCGTTAGGCCTCGGCGGCATGGTTGTCCTAACGATGCTCAACTATCGCGGTGCCAAGTCGGCGACGCGCCTCCAGGATGTGCTGATCACTGCGCTGTTGGTGATGGCGACCGTGTTCATTCTGGCCGGCATCGTGCGCGGTGACAGCGCCAATCTGTTGCCGTATTTCCAGCGATCTCAATCGGGGTCGATCTGGCCAGGTGTGCTCGCCCTGTTCATGACCTCGGCGTTCTGGTTCGGCGGCTTCAACACTGTGCCGACTGTCATGGAGGAGAAGTCCGGAAGCACGAGTCTCCACCGCGTCGGCG
>CBQVAZ010000447.1:0-3755 GCA_967720205.1 uncultured Gemmatimonadaceae bacterium
TGTGGAAGCTGCGCATCGCCGATGTGGAGGCCGTGGACGAAGGGAAGTTGAATCGTTGGGGACTGCGGCTGGTGTTACAGTAGTGCTGAACCGAGCGGACAGGCCGGCGCCTTGGATGCCTAACGTGCGTCAATTGCTATGAGCGCGCGGCAGGCGGTGCGCGCACCGGCGCCAGTCCTCGGCCAGCCAGTGACAACCGGCTTGCTGCAAGGCAAACACACTGGCGTGGTCAATGATCCGCTCGAATCAGAAGCGGATCGCGTTGCCCAATATGTGATTGGCAGGGCGCATTCCGCTGCTGGGGGGCCTGCCGAGATCCCAAACATCTCGAGGCTGACGCCTAACGCGCCGGAGTCGATTCCCGCGCATGCTGAGCGCGGTCTCGCGTCTCCATCGGTGCCGCTTGAACCGGTTCTGCGTCGTGATATGGAGGAGTCGTTTGGCAGAGACTTCTCCCTCGTGCGCGTGCATGCTGGCCCAAGCGCGTCGAGCGCCGCGCGTGCTACAAACGCACTCGCTTTCACGGTTGGCAACAGCATCGTATTCGGTGCTCGCAATTTCGCGCCTGGCACGGCTGAAGGGCGCCGGCTCATCGCGCACGAGCTCACGCACGTCGTACAGCAAAGCGCGGCAAACCGTGTGCACGTGCAACGCAATCCGGATCCGAAGTCACCCGAAAAACTTGAGGATCCGATCAGCGGCACGGAGCTGGCGGACTTCGGGTTCTACAACGTGGGGCCCAACTTCACCGGCCCGCCGACTGCGGAAGAGGACATTAGCCGGGTCCTGATCGAGACTGGAATCGTGGATGCCAAGACGATAGCGGCCTGCACCGTTAGGCAATTCCAGCTGAAGGGTTTCGACCCGCTCTATTTCGCTTACATTCACTCCTCGTTAGGTGTCGTCGCCCGCGCGTACGGTTCCGTCGCCGGCTACATTGCCGGCAAAAGCAAAAAGCCGGACGTGTTCTATGGCGTTTTTGCGTACGTAAGCGCCAGCGACGCCACGAAGTACCGTCCGGTTGGCGGGAGCTCCGTGTGGCGTACGCCCATCCCAGTTATTGGGGCGATGACGGGTGCACCCGCCGGCGGGTTGGCCGACCTGCACGCCAATCTCCGTCTGATCGAGACACGTCTGGCGGAACTCGCGACGCGTTACCCAAAGTCCGACAAGGTGCTCGGTCAGTCGATCGAGAAAGCCCAAACAAATGTCGCCGATCTGCGAAAAACGCTCGTGGCGAGCGCCGAGCAAGCGCAGACAATCGAGACGGCGGTGCAGCTCATCGAGTGGGCCGACTATGACCTGAAACTGATCGAGCAGCAGCGCGCGCAGCTAGTGAAGGACAAGGCGCCTCGCATATCCGTGGATGCGCTGCGCCGTCGATACGGCGATGTGATCGAGAATCTCCTCACGCCCAAAGCAATGGCGCTCTATGAGGAGGCGCAACTCCTCGCTGAGCGCTTGCCGATCGATGTTCTGCTCGATGCGTTACGAGCGCATGGAACTCTCAACGAAGAGTACCTCGTCGATTCCGAGACACTCGTCAAGTGGGTCGACGATCTGCGGAAACGAGTCGACGCGCTGTACACAGTGCGCCGCGCGCTCGCGACAAAGGCCGACGCGAAGCTTGCAAAGAAAGTGGAGGTCGAGGCGGCGTTCTTGGATCCTGCCATCCGCGGAATCCAGCTCTTCGCTCAGCGGCTGGTCGCGTTCGAACAATTCATCAAGGGAAAGCCTGGTGTATTAGACACGCCCCTCATCAAGGCGATGAACAAGCTGCGCGATCGTGTGCACGCGATCAAAGCAGCGTATGACGCGCATGACACAGAACTCCTCAAAAAGAGAGTCGATTCACTCGAGAACGATCCTGCTGTAACAAGGTTCTACAAGGCGCTGCCTGCGGCGATGCAGGTGACCGCAATGATCGGCAGGATCGGGGTCACGACGCTCGCCGCCATGGCGACAGGGGGCGTGGCCGGGCTTGTGACCGGCGGTGCGCGCGCGGCCGCGACCGGCGGCCTGGTACGCGGCGCGCTGACATTCGCAGGGACGACGGTCCTCGAGGCAGCCACGTTCACAGTCGTGCATGCCGCAGCGTCGAAGGTCTTCTTCGACGACAAGATCACCTTCGGTAGTCTGCTCAAAGACTTCGCGTGGAATATCGCGTTGTTCGGCGTGTTACGCGGTGCCTCGAAAGGCACCACTGCTGTGCTTCGCGCCGCCGAGATGCAGATCCTGAATGCGCCCGTGCAACTAGCCGTCGGTTTTCCGCTGGCGTACGGCTGGGGCGTGCTGCAGTTCCGCGTGGAGCGGAATCGCTGGCCGACGAGCGCGGAGCTCGATCTCATGACCGCCGAGTCGGTCCTGCTCATGGCTGGTATCGCAGTCGGGTCCAGACAGGTGCAGAGTTGGCTGGCTGCGCGCAAACAACGGAGCGCGCTGTCGGTCTTCTACCGAGAGTACGGCTGGCGATTTGAAGCGCTCGAGACCCTGCGCACTGATTTGAGTGAGAAGGTGAAAGCCGCGGAGGCTGCAGGGAAAGGGAATGACAAGACGGAGCTCGACAGCGTTCGCGCGAAAGCAGAAATCGTCGAGAAGAAGTTTCAGGAGCTCCTTGATACCGTACTCAAGGACAAGCGCATCCAGGTTCCCCAGATTCGTGAGGAGCTCAATGCACTCCGCACGATTGCGCCTAACGTCTCAGCGGATCTGCTCGCCGACGTCCTTGGCATTCCGCACGAGGTGGGCATTCGCCGAGCCGGCAAGGCGAGCTTCACGTACACGAATGCGAAGACGACGGTACTGGAAACGGCGCTGGCACGCGACTACACAGTAACGAAGAAGACCGATCCATCGACCGGCCTCAAGACCATAACAGCGACGAAGCCAAACGCGCCAACGCTGCTCTTTCAGGAGCGATCAACAGCGCTGGACTTCGATCCGCGTGTCTACGACGTGCAGAAGCTGCACCTGGAGTTTTCTCTAACGACCATTGAAGCGCAAAAGATGCTTTGGCGCATGCTGAGTGAAAGCGGCATCGCACGCGACGCCAAACAGGCGACGACGACCACGCGTCAAAAGGTCAAGCAGCTGGCAAAGAAGAGTGGAAAGAGCGCCGACGAAACGCTCAGTGACATGTACCGCACCGGTCGTGTGCGCAGTGGAGCGACGAAAGCAGTCGTGGACGCTGCGGATCAGCTGGACTCGCGTGGCATCCTCAAGTCAGCCGAGTGGCTCGAAGCGCGCGGACTAGACAATCAGCGTGGCATCGTCGCGGAATGGATGGCGAAAGAGGCGATGCCGGCGAGCCCAGGAGGGCGCACGTTCAGGCGCGTCACCGTCAGCGGCGATTTGTTCGAGGACGCTGCCGGGACGAAGCAGGCCACAAGCTCCGAGGGCAAGCCGCGCGTGAACATCAGCGTAGCGGAGACGGACTTGATCCACGCGCGCGATGTGTCGGGCGCCTTCGAGGTGGAGACCCTGATCAACGTGAAGGTGAGCGGTGAAAAGGGAATGGCAAAGTCAGCCACCTTACAAAACAAGAACTTCCAAGCTGTGCTGACAACAAAGGCGGGCGACCTCGTAAAGCTTCAATTGGCAGAAGGCGTTCGTTTTGCGCGCATTACGTCGATCCAAGGTATGGAAGGCGCGACGGTAATCGACCTAACGGGGAAGCTCAAGCCCGCTCCTGGCATCGCCACGGAAACGGTCGGGCCCAAGGGTGCAGGTGGCTTTAGTCATGCGCTCGGCCTACC
>CBQVAZ010000448.1:0-3749 GCA_967720205.1 uncultured Gemmatimonadaceae bacterium
GATCGCCGTTAGGCGCCGGCCACCGGGGTCCACTCCAAGCGTCCCCTTGCCGCCACTGGCCACGTCGCCTCCACGACATCTCCGCGCACGCCGTACATGAAATCGTTCAAGTGCACGACCACACACACATGATTCGGAACGATGCGCACCTGCTCTCCGACTTCTGGACGCCAATCGCTGTCTTTGAGATCGAGGATGCCGTGCTCCTCGCTCATGCGCTGCACCGTGACATCGGGGCGATCGAGCAGCGCGCCGAAGCCCTCGCCCTCGACGCCACGCATCGGCTCCCTGCCTAACGCCTTGCTGCCTGCGTCTACGACGGCCTGACCAGGGACGGCGGTGCTCACCACCGTCGCCAGCACCGTGAAGGCGCAATCGTCCCAGGCACACGCGCCGAGCGCGGCGGTGCCGCGATCGTTATACACGTATGTGCCCGGCCGCACTTCTGTGACGCCGTTGATCTCGTGCATGTGCCACGCAGCGGGCGTGGACCCGCCGCTCACGACCTGCGGCCGCACGCCTGCGCGATCCATCATCTTGATCGCCGCTGATATGTCAGCCGCAAGGCGCTGCAAGTGGGCCTGCTGCTCGTCCACGTGCTGCCGGATGTGTCCCGGATAGAACGTGATCCCAGCGTAGTTCAAGCGCGGGTGCCGCGTCACTTGCCGCGCCAACGCGATCGCCTGATCCACGTTAGGCACGCCTACACGATGCATGCCGAGGTCCAGCTCGACGTAGACGTCGACTTCGCGGCCGCCTTCGCGCGCCGCTTCGGCCAACTGCTCGACGGCAGTCTCCGAATCCACAGCCACAGTCAGTCGCACATTCGCCGGCAGCGCAACGAGACGCGCGAGCTTCGGCACTCCAACGATCGGATACGCCACAAGGACGTCGCGCGACACATCGCTCATCACCTCGGCCTCGCGCGGCGTTGCGCACGTTAGGCCGACCGCGCCAAGTCGCATCTGCTCGGCGGCGATGCGTGGGGATTTGTGAGTCTTGACATGGGGTCGCAGAGCGAGACCATGCAAAGCCGCGTACGCCGCCATACGGTCGAGATTTTGCGCGAGACGGTCTAGATCCACCAGCGGAGCTGGTGTCTCTAGACCATTTATATGAAGCGGCGGCTTCGCCGCCGCCGGCCCAGACCTGGCCGACCGTATCCTTGTTATCGTCACCTTGCCTCCGTGTGACTGCACGAACTGTTACCACCAACCGAGCAACTTCCACCACGCAACGCCGAGCGTGCTGTAGATCGCCATCGTCACTAACGAAACGACAAAGCCGAGTTTCCACCAGGCGCGTTGCGTCGTGTAGCGCGCGCCGAAATAGATCGGCGCCGGCGTGGTGCCGTAATGTGTGAGCGCCGCGCAGAGGTTTGAAAAATAGGCCAACAAGAGCACGGCCAAGTGCGGCGGTGCTCCGGCCCCCATGATGACGACGAGAAACGGAACGAACATCGCCGTTGCGTGCGCGGTGATGCTGGCGAAGCCGTAGTGCGCGTAGAAATAGACGAGCAAAAGCGTGGCGAGAGCTGCCGGCCACGCCCAACCCGCTGTGAATCCGGCGGTCGCTTCCGCAAACGCCTTCGTGACGCCCGTCTCGCTCAGCGCTTCTGCCATGCGCACGAGGCCGCCGTACCATATGTAAACGTCCCACGCGTTGCGCTCACTCAGGACGTCGTCCCAGTCGAGAACCTGCAGCAGGAGCAGGGCACTGAAGCCGACGAGCGCGACCAGCGCTGAATTGATACCGTGCCACGCCGTGGTCGCCCACATGAGCGCGACGAGCAGGAAAACGACAAGCGTTAGGCTCTCGTGGCGCGACATCGGTCCCATCTTGGCCAACTCCGCGCGCGCCAATTCTGTCGCGTGCGGCGTGTGCGTGATCTCGGGCGGAAAGATCCGGAAGAGCAGCCACGGCACGATCAGCAGCGCGACAACGCCCGGAACCACGGCGCCGAGGATCCACTTGAGATATGTGATCTCGATGCCGCTCGTCTCTTGCGCGAAGCGAGCGATGAGCACGTTGGACGCCTGTCCGGTGATCCACATTGAGCAGGCAATCACGTCGCACTGATAGACAGCGACCATCAAGTAGGCGCCAAGCCGCCTCGCCGTCGGGCCGGGCGTCGAGTCGTATGCCTCGGCGAGACTGCGAGCGACCGGAAAGACGACGCCGCCGGCGCGCGCCGCGTTGGAGGGGATGATGGACGCGAGCAGCGTGTCGGTGGACACGAGAGCATAGGCGAGCCCGATAGACCGCTTGCCTAACGCGCGGATGAAGAGGTACGCGATGCGGCGGCCGAGTCCCGTCTTGAGCACCGCGCGCGACATGAAGAAGGCGCAGAGGACGAGCCAGACGATCGGGTCGGCGTAACCGCGAAGCGCCTCGGCAGGTGGCAGCGTTCCGGTAAGAGCGACGGCGACGACGCCGAGCAGAACCACGGCACCCGATGCGATCGGCCTAACGATGAGTCCAACGATCGTCGCGGCGAAGATCGCGAAGAGGCGCCACGACTGATCTGTGATGTTCGCCGGGTGGGGAGCCAGCAGAATTCCCACGAGTACGATGAGCACCGCGCCCCACTTCAACAGCGGTGCGAGACGCGAGGTGCCAGGCTCAAGAGGGTCCGACATCGGCCACAATCTTCACGCCGATCTACAGATCGGAAGACAAAGCCTGCTGATGTCTATCGCGTGATGATTTGGCACTTCTGATGCACGGAGCGCGGACACTCACCGGCTGATCTACCCACCGAAAAGGCGTGCCGGTCGCGAGACCGAGTCACGCAACGTTTGAGGTCTCAACGCTCTTTCCTACCTGAGATCGCCAAGCTACCGAAGCGGGATGCTCACCTAATCCTGTTACAATTTGGGAGGGGAAACCCACAATGAGACGCACCGATTTGCTGTGCAATCGCCACACAGGTATCGGGCTCATCGCTTTGCTCGCGATTGCTTGTACAGATTCGCCCACGAGCGTCGTGAGACCGATCAGTGACAGACCGCTGTTGGCTGTCACCGGAAAACCGCCCCTGGACCAGACACTCCAAGGCGAAGGATGGGTTTGTAAGGACGGGACAGGCCCCGCGACGAATTTCAGTTTTGCGGTTTCGATCGATGGCGGTGCAGCGACGAACGTCAGCGTTGCGCTCGGCACCTGCGCTCAGGTTGCAAATTTCCCTGTGACGCCGGGACAGCAGTTCCTCCACACCGTTTCAGTGACGGAAACCGTTCCAGCCAACTGGGCCATCAGCTCGATCATCGTCGAGTCCAACGCCGGTAATCCGGCGGCGACGTATCAGCCGGTCATCAGTGCGCCTAACGCGCAGGCCCGTCTCTCGCACGACTGGGGCATTGTGTTCACGTTTACGAACACATTCACGCCGCCGCCGTCGTTCTGCACGGCGACGCTTGGCTTCTGGAAGAACCACCCCGAGTTGTGGGATGCGGCTGGGGACAACAAGCCGTTCCTAACGACGACGACGTTCTTCAATTCGGGCCAGAGCTATCTGACCATCCTCAGCTCGCCATCGGCCGGCGGCAACGCGTACATCATCCTGGCGAAGCAATACATCGCGGCCGTGCTCAACACGGGCGGCGGAGCCTCGGGTGTTGCGTCTGTTGACGCGGCTATCGCAGGCGCCGCGGCGTACTTCGCCGGTGCACCCGCAGGGATTCCAAATCCTGTGGATCCGACTCGCGCGCAGTTGATCGCGTGGGCGGCGACACTGGACAGCTTCAACA
>CBQVAZ010000449.1:0-3744 GCA_967720205.1 uncultured Gemmatimonadaceae bacterium
TCATCGAAGACAGGCGTGAAGGTGCGTGTGCCATCGGTCGTCTTCCACACGCCACCAGATGCCGCGCCGAAGTAGTACGTCATCGTATCGCCAGGACTCCCGGCAACAGCAGCGATGCGCCCGGCGCTCGGCGGACCCAGATACTGGAACCGTGGCGGCTGCGCTGGCGTTTGCTGCGGTTGACCGCCTCCTTGCTGAGCGGAGCTCGTCATGGCGCAGAGAGGAATGAGCAGAAGCGCCGCAATGACGCGATGTTGTCTGGGGTGATCTCTTCGCATCGCAACCTCAGTCGCAGGGTACCGGCCAATCAAACGGCTTATGGACGCGCCAGAATTATTCGCTATAGTCGACGAACAGGATAGAACAGCGGGAATGGTGGAATGACTCCTTCCAGAGCAGTCGGCGCCTTGCTTGCCCTTGCATACGTGGCGACGCCGCTGGCGTTGCCGGCGCAGTCCGACGGTGCGCGCACCTCAGCGTACGGAGCGAACCAGCTTACAGCGGCTGAGCGCGCCTCAGGTTGGAAGCTCCTGTTTGACGGCACGACGCTTAGCGGCTGGCGAGGGCTAGGGTACGACAGCATTCCGACTGCGCATTGGAAGGTCGAGAGCGGCGCGATCAAGAAGATTCCCAGCGGCGACGTTCCCAAAATGGCCGACGGCCAGCCGGCGCAGGGCGGGGACCTCATGAGCATCGAGGCCTTCGGCGACTTCGAGCTGGCGTGGGAATGGAAGGTCGCGCCGGGAGCCAACAGCGGAATCAAGTACAACGTGTCGGAGCAGTTCTCGTTGGCGAACGCCTCCAATCACGCGGCGCTTGGCTTCGAGTACCAGATCCTGGACGATTCCCTGGCGGAAGACAACAAGATCGCCACGCATCGCGCCGGCGCGCTGTACGATCTGATCGCACCTAACGAGGCGAAGGCGCGCCCCGCCGGACAGTGGAACGAGTCACGGCTCATCTTCCGCGGTCCGCACGGCGAACACTGGCTCAATGGCGCCAAGATCGTCGACTTCGATCTCGCCACACAGCGCATGGATTCCTTGCTCGCACTCAGCAAGTACAAATCGATCAAGGGGTTCGCCGATCGCCGCGTTGGGCACATCATACTGCAGGATCATGGGGACGCCGTGTACTATCGAAGTATCAAGATTCGAGTCCTCAGTCGTTAGGCTTTAGCCGTTAACGTGCCGCTATTCCTGTGAGGCATCATGACGCATGACTTGGGAGTGCCGAGGCGGACGTTCATCAAGTCTGCTGCCGCCACCGGCATCGGGCTGGCGATGTCACAGCGAGCGGGAGCGCTTCCCTTGGGAGGACCGAACGACAAAGTCGTCGTCGGCGTCATGGGGCTCAACGGACGCGGCGTCGTGCACGCCCGCGGTTTCGCGCGAGTGCCTAACGTGGAAGTCGCGTATCTGTGCGACGTCGATTCGAGTGTGCTCGACAAGAGCCACGCCGAACTTGCCAAGGTGCAACAGAAGCCGGCCAACGGCATCGCCGATTTCCGCCGCATGCTCGACGACAAGGATCTGGATGCGATCGTCATCGCGACGCCGGATCACTGGCAAACCGCGGCCACGATTCTCGCGCTCAAGGCCGGGAAGCATGTCTACGTCGAGAAGCCGAGCGGGCACAACGCACACGAGACAGAGCTGATCGTACAGGCGCAACAGAAATACAATCGCGTCGTTCAGATCGGCACGCAGCAACGCTCACACGACCGCTCGCGCGAGGCCATTCAGGCGATTCACGGTGGCGCGATCGGTACGCCGTATCTGGCGCGTGCGTGGTACGCCAACACACGCACGAGCATCGGGCGCGGCAAGGCAGCGCCCGTTCCCTCGAATCTCGACTACGAGCTGTGGCAGGGCCCCGCGCCGCGTACGCCGTATCGCGACAACGTCATTCATTACAACTGGCACTGGTTCTGGCGCTGGGGCACGACGGAGGTCTGTAACAACGGCACGCACGAGATCGACATCTCGCGCTGGGCGTTAGGCGTCGAGCGTCCTGTCACAGTCTCGTCCGTCGGCGGGCGCTTTCATTTCCAGGACGATTGGGAGATGCCGGACACGCAGGAAGTCTGCTACGAGTTCGCTGGCGGCAAGACGATCATCTGGCAGGGAACAAGCTGCAATGGCGCAAAGACGCACGGCCGTTCACGCGGCACGATGATCCTCGGCACGAACGGCAGCGTGATCATGGATCGGGATGGATATGCGATTTACGATCTCAAGGACGCGGTAGTGAAAGAGAACATCGGCCCCAAGGGTGATGCACTCAATCTGAGCGCCGACGACACGGCTACACTCGTGCACTCCACGAACTTCGTTGACGCGATCCGCACCGGCGCCAAGCTGCACGCGCCGATCGAGGAAGGAGCGAAGACAGTTCTGCTCTGCCACCTCGGGAATATCGCGCAGAAGTTCGGCCGCAAGCTGCGCATCGATGCTGCAACCGGCCACATCCTCGGCGACGACGAAGCGATGAAGATGTGGCAGCGTGAGTATGAGCCGGCCTGGCAGCCTAACGTCTAGCACCTCGAAGTCACTCAACAGCGGCAGCGCGGACGAACGCGGACGACTGCAAGACAAACGCGGACGATACAAGCAGTGAACAAAAACCGAAAGTTTCCGCGTTCGTCTTTGTTTGTCAGCGTTAGTCCGCGATCACGCTTTCAGTTCCGCCAAGTGAGCCCGCGTAAGCCTGGGCATCGAGAAGAGTGCAACTCCGGCGGCCCCGGCGTCGCGCGTTAGGCCGATGGCCGTGCGCAACTCCGACGGATTCAGTCGCGGCACGAAGAGTCCAGCATAGAGCGGCACGCCCGGCGGAAGCGCCTGTACTCCCTCACGCGCTGCGCGCCCGATCCAATCGACGTTCTCGAGATAGAAGTTGTGGTATATCATCGGAAAGACTTGGTCGAGCGGCCACTTCTCCCACGCCTGCCTCACGCACATGCGCGCCAGCGTAGGCGTCGCGAACACAGCCGCGCTGAGCTGCTTCTTTCGCGCGTGCACGGTTTGCGAGAGCAGCGTCACCACCTCCGTGATCGACGCCCAGCGGAATTCGCGCCATGCCTCGTTCGACGGCGCATCGTCGAGTTTGATCGGATCGATCCCGCTCTGCTTGCGGAACTTCTCGCGGCACACCTCGCAATAGCAGAAATCGAACTGCGGCATCTCTTGGGTCTGCACGAGTCCATAACGAGACCATAGACCGCGCGGCAGTATCACGTCGATGAAGCGAATGTAGTCGAGGTGCACCCCATCGACGCCGGGAATCGCGGCGATGCGGTCCACCGTCTCGCGCAGGTACTCGCGGACGCCCTCGCGGTTGGGACAGAACCAGTTGTACGATGGAACGTACGGTGGGTGCGTTAGGCTCGATCGACCTTCACGACTCACGGAGAACCATTCGGGGTGATTCCGCTTCGCCATGCGATCAGTGCTTCGATACATCGTGAAGATCCAGCGATGGAAATCGAGCCCCTCCGCCTTTGCTGCTGCAGCGATCCGCTCCGCGTTCCCATCGGCGACGAGCAGTCCCGTGACTCCCGCGTTGCGAAGCCGCGCGAAGCGAGCGCGCCAGGCCGCCGTGGTGGTCGTATTGTTTGCGTGGAACCACGTCCATGCGCGGAACTGATTCGGCGACTCCGCGAAAGCAAAGTCGCTGACGTTCTTGCTCGCGATGCCGGCGGCCGCAAACGCGCCGAGCTGCTGAATGAATTCGCGCCTTCGCATA
>CBQVAZ010000450.1:0-3715 GCA_967720205.1 uncultured Gemmatimonadaceae bacterium
ATCGCGGCTCGATCGATCCACCACCCGGAGTCGACGTGCCCGTGACGGGTAATCCTGGTGGTCGCGGCAACCGTGGAACAATCGGTGGTTCCTGGGGCGCGTACTATTGGAACGGCATGATCTACTCGTCGGAGCTCGATCGCGGCTTCGATATCCTCGAGCTGACGCCAAGCGACAAGCTGTCAAAGAATGAGATCGAGGCAGCGAGACTCGTTAGGTTCACCGAGTACAATCCGCAGAGCCAGCCCAAGATCGAGTGGCCGGCCGCATTTCCAGTGGTGCGCTCGTACCTCGATCAACTCGTGCGCTGGAACGGCCTCGCTCCTGAGAGAACGACTGTAATTGCTGCCGCGCTCGACACCGCTGAGCAGCAAAACGGCAAAGCCCGCCGAGATGCGCTCAGCGCGCTGGCGAAACAAGTGGACAAGGACTTCGCGGGGGCGAAGGACCCGGAGCGCGTGAAGGCGATGTCGGACGCGATCAAGGCACTGGCAAAGGCGACGAAGTAGCCGGAAACGACAGGTTATGGCGAATCGTTAGGTACGTCAGCGTACCGATGCGTTCGCCATAACCTACTGTTCCCGGAGTGCTTCGATCGGGTCCACGCGCGCCGCGCGCAACGCCGGAATCAGCCCTGCGATGAGCGCCACGAACGCAAGCACAAGCGCGGCACTCACGTACACTCCGGCATCCGCCGGCGCGGTGCCGTAGAGGAACGGCGCGACCTGCGTCGACGCTACGCGCGCCGCAACAACACCGATCACGAGGCCTAGCAGCACGACTACGCCCACCTCGCTCAAAACGAGCCGTACAACGCGGCCGCGTAAGGCGCCTAACGCAAGTCGAACACCGAGCTCCTGGCGCCGCCTTGCTACCGAGTAGGACATCACTCCATAAAGACCGAGCACCGCCAGCGCGAGCGCGACCGAGCCGAAGAGCAGTGACAAGAGGGCCAGCATCCGCTCGCGCTGCAGCGACGCGGCCAGCTGGCCTGACAACGTCTCGAAGTCCACGATGATCCGCGAATTCACATCGCTCAGCGCCTGTCGAACAGCGGCCACGAGTGAAGTGGCAGTCCCACGCGAGCGCACCTCCACAATCCTCTGCACGCCAGCTTGCGCGTTCTGCGACGACGGCAGATACGCTATTGGCTCCGCCGCCTCCCGCAGCGTTCGATACTTCGAATTCTCTACGAGTCCCACGATTGTGTACGGCCCGCGCAACTCGCGACCACTACGAATCTGGAACCGCCTGCCTAACGGCGATTCGTTGCCGAAGAAGTGCCGCGCCCAGGCATCGTTCACAATGACGACCTTCTCGCCGCCAGGCACGTCGCTGGCCGCAAAATCGCGTCCCGCTAACAACGGAGTGCCGAGCGTCGCGAAATAGCCGTCGCTGACCTCGTTGAACCACGTGATAGCGTCCATCATCGACTTGGGCGTGAAGCCGTCGATCACGAGCTCCTCGTTCCAAGACGAGCCTCCAACAGGTGTGAGGTCGGAACTGCTCGCCGCCAGAACACCTGGCGTTAGGCGGATGCGTTCGAGGACCTGCCGCTGCAGGTTGCCCACAGCCTCCGCAGGAATCCCGGCACGACGCAGGTCGATGCTGGCGAGAAGCACGCCGTCCGCCGTGAACCCCGTCTCCTGCCGCGATAGGTTGTTGAGCGTGCGCATGAGGAAGCCGGCTGACACGATCAGCACGAGCGACAGCGCGACCTGTGCGACGACAAGTGCCTTGCCGAGCCGAAAGCGTGTGTGGCCTTCGACGACGCCACGCGCCTGTGCCTTCATCGCCGACTGCGCGCTAACTCGCGTCGCGCGCCATGCTGGGTACAGGCCGCATAACGCGACAGTGACCGACGCAACGAACGTGGTGAACGCGACCAGTCGCCAGTCGAGCGCGAGGTCGAGCGAAACTGCGCCGCTCGGCCCGGGCGTGACGATCAGCGCGACCAGCGCGGATGTGCCGACGCGTGCCACGAACAGGCCAACCACCGCGCCGGCTATCGCGAGTACCATGCTTTCCGTCACGAGCTGTCGCAGCATACGCGCGCGGCCAGCACCGATCGCGAGGCGGATCGCGAGCTCACGATGTCGCGCTTCGGCCCTTGAAAGCAGCAGATTTGCCACGTTAGCGCACGCGATCAGCAATATCAGCACGACACCAGCCATGAGCGCCACAAGCGCTTTGCCGTAGTCGGTGCGCACCTCCGAGAAGCCGCGCGCGGCAGGAACAACTGTGAACGTTTGCTCGACAAACCTGCGCTGATCCTCGGCACGCCAATGCTGCGGGATCGTTTCTTCGAATGTTGGCCGCGCAATCGCGGCCATGCGTACGCGCGCCTGCCTAACGTCACCTTCTGGTGCGTAACGAGCGATCACACGCAACCACCAGGTACTCCGCGCATCAAGGTCCCGGGAGCGTTCGCGCACCACGGCCAGCGCACAGATCGGCAGGTATACGTCGGCCTCGCGGCCAACAACCGGCCCGCGGAATGACGACTCCGCGATCCCTACGATATCGAGCGGACGCCCGTTGAGACGAATCGTCTGGCCCACGACGTTAGGCGACGACCCGTATTCCCGCTCCCAGAACCGATAGCCCAGAACGGTCAGGCCGGGGCAACCGCGAAAGTCGTCGGCCTTGGAGATGAGTCGGCCGGCTGCGGCGGTCACGCTAAACGTCTTGAAGTACTCTCCGCTCACGTAACTGCCCGATACCCGCCGAGCCTCGCCACCGTCCGCGAGATCGAACGATGTGGAGCCGAACGCGGCGATCGCGCCAAAGGCATTTTGCCGATCGCGGACCTGCTCCCAGAGCGGATTCGTGAAGTAGACGTTGCCGCCCGTTTTGGACTCCGGCGCGCCGAGGGAGTCAATGGCGACGTACGCCAGCTCCGACGGCCGATCGACGGTCAGCGGGCGCAAGACGACAGCGTCAAGTAAAGTAAAGATCGTCGTGTTCGCGCCTATACCCAGGCCTAACGACGCGATGGTGACGACAGCAAAGACGGGGCTGTGAATCAGTCCGCGAACCGCATAACGAACGTCACCGGCCACTGACTGCACCCATTCGGCGATGTCCATGCGGCGCGTCTGCTCGTGTTGCGCACCCACATTGCCGAACTGGCGCCGAGCGACGAGGCGTGCCTCCGCTTCGCTCATGCCGCCGGCGACGAGAGAGTCCACGCGCTCGGCAATATGAAACGCTATCTCGCGCTGGATGTCGCGCGAGATGCGGTTGGAGCGGAAGATGTTGAGGATGCGATGATGCCACGCCATGGAACCTTCGGAGTTATTGATTATGCATAGCTCAAGACGCGGGATACCCCATCGGTCAGGCGTCTCCAGCTAGCCTCTTCCTCCGCCAGCTGCTTGCGGCCTTTCGCTGTGACGCTGTAGAAACGAGCCTCGCGATTTTTTTCTGTCACGCCCCACGCCGAGCGCACCCAGCCGTCTTGCTCCATGCGATGTAGTGCTGGGTAGAGCGAGCCTTCTTCGACTCGAAGTAAGTCCGCCGAGACTACCTGGATGTGCGACGTGATCGCATAGCCGTGCATGGGACCGGCGACGTCAAGCGTTCGCAGGACTAGCAGGGCAAGAGTCCCTTGCAGGATATCGTTCTTCGTCCGCGCCAATTCATTACCTATCTAGCTAGATATAGCCGAAAGGATACTGGAGGGCCTTGTTTTGTGTCAAGCGCGAATGCCGAT
>CBQVAZ010000451.1:0-3713 GCA_967720205.1 uncultured Gemmatimonadaceae bacterium
GGCGTAGAGCGGGTTGTCCAGCTCGTCCGTGGGCACGTCGACGAGTGGCAGATCGAAGTGCTCGGCGATGGCGAGCGCGTGGTCCCACTGCTGTTGTGGGTAGGCCGCGCTGCGGCCGACTACAGCGAGCATCCTTTCGGGTCCAAGCGCTGCGCGCGCGATGCACGCGAGGTACGCAGAGTCGACGCCGCCGGAATATCCAACGAGGACGGACTCCTGCTGTCTCAGCCATGCCTCGAGCTGACGCTCTTTGAGCGCGGCTGTCGCGCTCTCGCTCATGGCGGCCGGTGCGTCCATGCGCGAAAAGTAGCGACTTGGACGCGTTGGGGCTGCTAACGTCGACTTGTTATGGTGGCGACTGCTACTGCCGTGTCTTCGCGTTAGGTGTCGACGCGATTACGGCGGCGACGTCGCAGTGCAGCGAACACACCGACAAGGCCGGTTCCCGTCAGCCAAATCGTCGCTGGCTCTGGTACAATGCCGACGTTGGCGTAAATGTCCATCGGCTCGCCGGTCACGGTCAATGTGGTTCCTGAGAACGCATCGAACACGAAACCGCCGTACATGAAAGGCGGAGGCGATGGATCCATGGAGAATTCCACGACGTCGGGAAGGTAATCGCAGCAGCTCTTGGGAATCGCCGTTCTTGAAAGAGGCAGATAGCCTGCTCCCCACGTGCCAGATCTAACGAGCGGAGAACTCGTGGCCAAATGCATATACACGAAGAACAGCGGAACATTCATGTTAGTCGACGTTGGAAACAGGAAGGGCCCAGTCCCGCTAAACGTTTTCGTCACGGAGCCCAGGTGTACCTGTTGGCTTACGTTTGTTGCCGTGATGATCTGCGAGATACCCTGAAACGTCAGCGTCATGAAGGCGCCGCCACTGCCTAACGTGATGCTATTGCCGGACACGTTGCAGGAACCAATCAGATAAAACGGATCACCACACTGAAAGAAGCCAGTGGTTGTCATGTCAGTGATGTAGGCCATCTCGCCATTCGGCAGCTTTACCCACCCCTGTCCTTCTAACTCGGGCGCGAGAATCAGCGCCGCAGTGAGTGGAAGCCCACGGACTAAAAGCCGCGATGCACGCATGGCTCGCTCCTGGCTCGGGATATGCCTGGCAGCCACGACCGCATCGCTCGTGCCTTGATTGTTTTCGTGTTCAGCGGCGCGAATTCTCGCGCGCGGCGGACTCGGACTAACGAGGAATCGTTACGACTCCGACCTCGCCACCGAATTCATCCTGCAGGCGCGGCAACCCGGCTAGCGGCCGCCACTCGGCGCCGTCGATGCGCACGATCACTCGATACACGCCCGGAGCGAGAGGCTCAGGAAGACGCCAGGCTCCGTCGCGTTTGACCAACGCGATCGGCTGCCAGCCTGAAAAGTCGCCCGCAATTTCCACCGTGCTCGCCGCGGCACCGACATGCACTTGCACAAACGCCCCGTCGCGTGCCTCGACGAGCTCCAACTCGCGTTTCAGACCCGAGCTCCACCCTGCCGGACCACGCACGTGCAGAACCTCGGGACGGCGCGACAGCACCGGATCGCGCGGCGGGGCCGTGTACGGTCGAGCGGCGAGGCCGCGCGCGGCAATGCGCATGCCCACGCTGGCGTAGACCGTGCTGGCCGTGCCTAACGCAGGATCCGCGAGCTGGCGCCCGACGAGTCCCACGATGGCATAGCGCGACGTGACCCACCACGCGACGTCGCCGGTGAACGCCGCCGAGCCACCGAGTACTTCGCTTGGGCCGAGTCGGTAGCGGCCGTCGAGAGCCATCTCGACGCGCGGTTGCACGTGACGGATCGCTGCCGCCAGTTCGCCGAAGCGCGCCGTGTGCGGCAGCCTGAACTCGGTTCCGGGAGCGTCGGCGTACTCGTAGTACAGGAAGTCGCCAGCCTGCGTCGCGGACGCCGTGAGCATCACCGTCGTCGCCGGCGAGACCGAACGCCAGAAGCTCGCCTCGGCGGCGATGGAACCGAACTGCGTCTGGTCCTGCGTGCGTCCGCCTAACGTGACGCCGACCCAGGCGCCTTCATCGTCTGCCATCCAGTGTTTGCGGCCGCGCAGCGTCGCGACACCGATCGCCTGCGTCGCCCGAGCGCTCAGGACGGTGGCCGTGCCGGCCAGGTCCCACGGATGCATACGGCTGCTCTGCGGGGTGAGCTCGAGGCCTAACGTGCCATACGCCGACTCGTAGCCGTTCTGCGTTCCGGAAACCGCGCCGCCGACGTACAGCGCGCCGTCCTCGCTCGCCGTGCGCCAATGCGGCACCACGCTCACGGCGCGATGCCACGGCTCGGCGCGCCGGCGCAGCGTCAAACCACCGACGTCGACGCTGACGTCGTGATTGCGTTCGTTGCGGTTGCGTGGAGGTTGCGCGCCGTGCTCGTTAGGTATCCCGAGCGAGGCCGCTAGGAGGCCGAGGACGACGCGCCTGACGGTCATGGTTTGCGTGGCCGTACCCGGCCTGCCCCTGGGGTCGAGCTCATGCTCTGTGGCGCCGCGTCCGCGGCCGTCGCGCGGCTCGCAGGCGCTTGCAGCTGCAGCGTGAGACCGCGCGTCCGCGAGGTGAGGGCAACCGGAGGCGCGACGCCCGATTCGACATCCTGGCGCACCGAAGCATCGAGCGCGACGAGCTGTGCGGTCGTGGCGCCACCCACGACGGCGCGCGTGATTGCGTCGGCCGCCTGAGCCGGTGCCACACCGCGCCAAGCCAGGTGGGCCATGACCTCGAGCGGCATCGCTGCGGTGCTGCGCGGCCGATACAGTCGCACCGTGCGTAGAACTTGGCCGGAGACGCCAACCGCGAGCGCCTCGGCGCCGGCGATGATCTCGTGATCCGTCGCGTTAGGCGCCAGCTCGGCGCGTGCGGCGCGCATGCGATCGGCGAGCGCCGCGACGGCGCCGACGATGCGCTCACGTGGCGCCCGTTTGAGGACGCCCTCCTGCGCCTTGGCGAACAGCGGAGCATCCGGCAGGCCGTCGGCGCGCGCCGCGTCGAGCGTCGGTGACAACGCGGCCGCCAGCGCGCTATCGAGCTTCACAGCCTGCGACGAGGCGGGCCGAGCGACGCCTAACGTCAGCGCGAGCAGAACAGCAAACGCCGTACGCCTCATTGCACAAGCACCAGCGAGCTGGTCACGCCGAAGTCACGATCCACCGTGCGGAGCGCGCTCGGATCCGTGGTCCACACGGAGTCGTTGACGATGAAGGCGTATTTGTGCAGCCCTGCGGGAAGCTGAACGGTGATGTACCAAGTCGTGGTCTGGCCGTCACGGTGCAGACGGTGGCGTCGAGGATTCCACTGATTGAAGTCGCCGACCAGCGCGACCTGGCGCGCATCGAGGCTTTTGATCGTGAACTTGCGCGCGACGAGCCGATCGGTGCTGAGGCTGTCGTCATTCTCGGCGGCAAGAACCACGGGCGTTGGCGCGCCGTCACTGACAGCAGGAATGAGCGTCGCACTTTCGTAAGTGCTCGATTGCACAGCGGCACGAGCGAAGAGCGTGACTCCCGCGGCTGCGACAACCGCGGCGGCTGCGGCCCACCAGCCACTTCGTCGCGAGAAATACCGGCGCAACGCGCGGCGCCGCGCGTTAGGCCGGCCGTCGTACTGCCGGATTCGAGCGAGCACACGCTTCACCGCGCGAGGGTCGCTTTCGGGCAACTCGCGTAGGCGGTCTACCAAAGGCTGCAAAGAACTA
>CBQVAZ010000452.1:0-3701 GCA_967720205.1 uncultured Gemmatimonadaceae bacterium
ACCTCGGCTCCGATCTGTGCTGTGCCTGGCGCGGGCCGTCGCTGCTCGTGGCCACCAGGCATTCGGGAACGATCGGAGACGCCGCGAGCACCGGGTACTACTTTCGCGAAGCGCGCCATCTCAGTGCTTTCCGGCTCACGATCAACGGCGCGGCGCCGTGGTTGTGCGAAAGCGCCGAGTTGGACCCGAATCACCTCGCGTTTACTTACATCCATCCGGAGCTCGTTGCGTTTGGTGGTGGGGGGTCCGGAGAGGCTCGCGACGAGCGATCGCGCGATGAGTCCGGCCTGCCGCACCGCTCGCTCGAGATTCAGCTGCGTTATGCAGTGTTGCTGAATCGTCTCGAGATTCGCGCTTCTGTTACGAATCGTTGGACGGAGAATCTCGCATTCGAGCTGCGTTGTCACTTGGACGCGGACTTCGCCGATTTTCTCGATGCCTCGTCGCCGAGGCCGGATGTTCGGAACGGCGCACATGTCGTTCGCCGCGCGAGCCTGTTACGGCTCACTCGAGACGGCGCTTCCGGATACGCCACTGACGTCGTTGTCGACAGCGAGCGCACGTGGCGGCTCGAGCATGGCGTCTTAGTGCAACGATGTGAGCTGGCGCCGCAGGCATCATGCCCGGTGACGCTGACGATTCGTCCGGACGACTCGTTAGGTATGACAGACGCTGAAGCGGACGAGCGTGAACGCGCTCTCGTCGACTGGCAGCGTGGACTTGCGCGCATTGACACGCCTGGCAATGCGCTCGCGGAGCGCATCGTGAAGCGGCACGTCAGCGACTTCGCTGCGTTTCCTCTGATGGAGGGAGCGCCTGACGAGTGGCTTGCGATGCAGGCAGGCGTGCCGCTGTATCCCGCGCTATTCGGCCGCGACGTCGTCACCGCCGGTTGGCAAGCCGCGATGCTCGATAGAGGCGCGGCGCTCGACGCCGCGCTGACTCGATTGGGACGGCTTCAAGGAACGGTCGACGATCCGCAGCACGATGAAGAGCCTGGCCGCATTGTGCAGCAGGTTCGTCGCGGTCCGAGCACCAAGCGCGGCTCACCGTTTGGCAGATATTACGGTGACTTTGCGAGTCCACTCATGTACGTCATCTCACTCGCGCAGCTATACGCGTGGACGGGCGAGTCGGATCAGATCCGCAAGCACTGGGACGTCGCACGGCGGATCATGGATTGGGCGCGCGAGCGCGGTGATCGCGACGGCGACGGCTACCTCGAGTACGCCACGCAGAGCGCGATCGGACCGACGCACCAAGGTTGGAAGGACTCGGGTGACGCGATCGTGCACCGCGACGGCACTCAGGCGCGCGGACCGATCGCGACGTGCGAATTGCAGGGATACTGGTACGCGGCGCAGCAGATGATGGCCATCCTGAGTTGGGCGTTAGGCGAGCGTGACGAGGCCGTCGCACATTGGGATTCAGCGCGCGAATTGAAAGAGCGCTTCAACCGCGATTGGTGGCTCGAAGAGGAATCCATTCCTGCGCTTGCAATGGACGGCGAGAAGCAGCTCGTGCGATCGCCGGCGTCGAACACGGGACATTGTCTCGCGTGCGGCATCCTCGATGACGAGCACCTGCCGCGCACCGTGGGCCGGCTCTTCGCGTCCGACATGTTCAGTGGTTGGGGGATCCGTACGCTCTCGAGCGGGCATCGTGCGTACGATCCACTCAGTTATCATCGCGGCAGTGTATGGGCCGTCGAGAATGCGACGATCGCATTCGGGCTGCGTCGTTTCGGATTCGACGAACGCGCGCTGGACATCGCGAAGGGACTCTTCGATCTGGCGGCGTTGTATCCCGATTCGCGGCTACCGGAAACCGTGGGTGGCTATAGCCGGATTGAGCATGCGACACCGGGCGCCTATCCACGCGCGAATGGGGCACAGCTCTGGAACGCGAGCGGGGTTGCACTACTCATCCACACGATCGCGGGACTGCAGCCCGTTGGGCCGCTGTCTCTCCTCGTCGTCGATCCGGTGCTTCCGAGTTGGCTTCCCGAGATTGTGATCCACGATCTCAAGTTCGCCGGCGCCACAGTGAGCTTGCGCTTTTGGCGCGACAAGAATGGCGCCTCGCACACGGAGACTTTGCGCAAGCGCGGTACATTCCACCTCGTTAGGCAGCCGCCGATCGAATCGCAGCGCGTCGGCTGGCGCGACCGATTTACGGCACTCGCAGATCGAGTGCTTCATCATTGAGGGATCCTGTCATGCAACAGACGCTGAAACCGATCGGTGAACAGGTCATCGTGATCACCGGTGCCTCGAGCGGCATCGGTCTCGTGACGGCGGAGATGGCGGCCGATCACGGCGCACAGGTCGTGCTCGCGGCCCGCAACGAGCACGATCTCGCGTCCGCAGTGGCTGCGATTGTCGCGCGCGGTGGGCGCGCCATCTATCAGGTCGCTGACGTCAGCGAGCCCGCGCAGGTGCATGCGATCGCGGACGCAGCCGTGCGCGAGTTCGGTCGCATCGACACGTGGGTGAACAACGCGGCTGTGGCACTGTACGGACGGCTCACGCACGTGCCGCTTCGCGACATGCGCCGTCAGTTCGACGTGAATTACTGGGGCTCGGTGCACGGGAGCCTAACGGCAGTTCCGTTTCTCGCTAGAGAGGGAGGCGCGCTGATCAACGTCGCGAGTGCGCTCGCCGATCGAGCGATTCCCCTGCAGGGGAACTACTGCGCCGCGAAACACGCGCTCAAGGCGTTCACCGACTCGCTGCGCATGGAGTTGGAGGAAGACGGTCTGCCGATCTCGGTTACGCTGGTCAAACCAGGGTCAATCGACACGCCGTTGTTCGAGAAGGCGCGGTCATACATCGGTGTCGAACCGCAACCGGTTCCGCCCGTGTTTGCCCCTGAGGCCGTTGCGGAAGTGATCCTCGAATGCGCGGAGCACCCGCGTAGAGACGTGATTGTGGGTGGAATGGGAAAGGTGATCAGCCTGGCGAACACTGCGCCGCGTCTGGCAGATCGCTATATGGAACGCACCACGTTCGATTCGCAGCGCACGGACCTTGTGCTGGCGGATTCTCGGCGCGACAACCTGTACGAGCCGGTCGATCACGACGGCGGCGAGCGCGGACGGAATTGGAGCGGCCGCACGATAGAGCGCAGCCTTTACACAGCGGCGGTGCTGCATCCCAAGAAGGCAGCAGCCGTCGCGGCCGCGACGGGCCTGGCCCTCTTCGCCAGTTTGCGGCGCCTCAAGCGCTCGTTAGGCGCTGCTCGTAATGGGTCTCCACGGCCACCGTCTCCTCGCCCTTAGGCGTGATGTTCGTCATCACGACGTCGAAGCCACTGGGCTGCGCCGAGATGACGATGCGCCAGCCCCAGTCGGGATCTGGGGGGGCTGGATAGCTGGCTCGCAGCGTGACCGTGCCGTCGGCGGAGACATCACCAGTCAGCTGCAGGACGGAACCACCCTGATGCCAGGAGTCGGTCCACGACGCCGTAACGTCACCTTGCTTGGGGTGCTGTCCGATCAGCAGCAACCCTTCGTGCGGTTCACCATGATCTGCCCAGGTGTACGCAATCGTGACGAACTTCGCGTTCACGACGGTCGCGACGTTTGCCGTCGCTTCTGATTTCGATTCCGGCGGATTGAGCCACGGGACGTAGAGCGTGTTGCGGCCGCTCCAGCTGCCGAGGAGTGTCGTTAGGCTCTGAGGGACGGCCATCTAGCGCTT
>CBQVAZ010000453.1:0-3701 GCA_967720205.1 uncultured Gemmatimonadaceae bacterium
TGGGAGTCGTTGCTGGAGCCGATGGTGAGCCATCACTCCGGACGCCCGGGCGATCTGCGCTATCGTCAGATCGAATACTACCGCATGCCGTGGACGGCGTACCTGTCGCTGGACGACCCGACGACGTTAGGCCGGTCGACCTTCGCTCGTATCGCATTAGGTGCGTCGAGCGGCGATCCCAACACGCTGCCATTCTCCTCGCGCTCGCTGGAACACTTCGAGCGCGATTACTGCTTCGATCGCTACTGGGCGCCTGGCGAGAAGACGACGGCCAACAACACGCGCTACCTGTGTTCCGGGCACGGCTTCGCGATGGTCGGCACCGCGAGCGATGGCTTTTTCACCGACGCCAATAGCGGGCTGCTCGGCCAGTTCCGGCATCAGTACTTTCGCCTAGCACTGTTGAGTCATTTCCATCGTGCGGCGCTGCTGGTGCTGTCCGATCGGCTCGTCGTCGCGCTCAACCACCTCGACGTCCGCAGCGTGGAGTCGGTCAAAGCCTTCAAGCGCACGATCCGCCGAACGATGGAGACCTTCCTGCGCTTCACGCATCGCTACTGGTTCCACGAAGTGTCCACGCAAGATCAGGGCAGGGCGCTCTTCCGCATGTGGTCCAAACACCTGGGCACCGAGCAGCTCTTCTCCGAAGTACGCGAAGAGGTGCACGACATGAATCAGTACCTCGACAGTGACAGCCTGCGGCGTCAGGCCGGAACGGTCGTTAGGCTGACTGTCGTGACGGCGCTGGGCCTCATTGGCACGATCGCGACAGGGCTGCTTGGAATGAACATCTTCGATTACAGTCGTGTGCCGGCGCTCGTGAAGCTGCTGATCTTCCTCTTTGTGCTCGTCCCTTCGATCGGCATCGTCTTCCTAACGATCGCGCGATCGAAGGGGCTCTCTGATTTCCTCGAAGGCCTGTCGGACGACAGGATGAGCTTCCGCGCCAAGGTCGGCTTGTTTACGCGCGCCTGGTTCCGCACACAACGCTAGGGGCTGGCCCATGCATCGCGCGGTTCAGATCTATGCAGCCGTGCAGTTCATCATCATCGGGCTGTCACACATCCTCCAGCGCCGCGCTTGGGCTCAATTCTTTATTCACCTGCGTTCACTCGGCCACACCGGAACGTTCATAAACGGATTCTTGAGCCTGATCTTCGGCTCGATCATCGTGGGCTTTCACAACGTTTGGTCGGGCCCACCCATGGTGCTCACCGCGCTTGGCTGGGCGCAGATCGTAAAGGCGTTCGTCTCCTTCGTGTTTCCGGAGCTCGGCGGGCGCGGCATCAATCGCGTCAGTATAGAACGCGACTGGGAGTTCGCTGTGGCTGGTGTGATCTTCTTAGGGTTAGCGGCGCTCATGATCGTAATTGTCGTGCGCGGTGACACGTGAGCGACGTCGATCTTTATCACAGCACGTATCGTCACTTCGGAACCGACGCACTCGTCGCAGTTAGGCGCGCGACGTATGACGAGGACATCGGCCAGAACAGCTGGCTGAGCGCGGCAGAACTGCGCGGCTTCATCGAGTGGATGGACGTCACAAGAGAGAGCCGAGTGCTGGAGGTCGCCTGCGGCTCGGGCGGCCCGGCATGTTACGTCGTGCAGCGCACCGGATGTCACCTAACGGGCGTCGATGCGAATCAGGAAGGCGTGGCGAATGCTCGCGCACACGCAGCGAGCCTGGGCCTCACCGACCAGACGACGTTCATCGAAGCCGATGCCAACAAGCCGCTGCCTTTCAACGATGGCGCCTTCGACGCGCTCATCTGCGTCGACGCGCTCAATCATCTGCAGGATCGGCGAGCGGTTCTGGAGGATTGGTTCCGCGTATTGAGACCCGGCGCGAGCCTAACGTTCACGGATCCGGTCGTCGTTACGGGCGCTGTCAGCAACAGTGAGCTGGCGCGACGCGCCTCGATCGGGTTCTTCCTGTTCGTCGCGCCTGGCTA
This sequence comes from uncultured Gemmatimonadaceae bacterium, assembly GCA_967720205.1. Classification (GTDB taxonomy): domain Bacteria; phylum Gemmatimonadota; class Gemmatimonadetes; order Gemmatimonadales; family Gemmatimonadaceae; genus DASYRX01. The sequence goes on from CBQVAZ010000453.1 coordinate 1,953, forward strand.
CACCGACGAATTGCTGGAACGTGTCGGCTTCGAACTGATCAGAATAATGGACGGGAGTGACGCCGCGGCGGATGTGTCGGCGCGCTGGCGCGACGCGCGCGCGCGACTCCGCGAGGACATTGTCGCCATCGAGGGAGAGAACAGATTCGATGGGTTACAGGACTTCTTGCAGACCGTGCACGACTTGAGCGCCAGCCGCCGGCTCTCACGACTGGTCTATCACGCCGTAAAGCCGGCATAACGAGTGGTCGGCATGGTGGTCATCACAGGTCCTACGTGGAGAGCAGCAGCCGTTGTCTCGTTGATTCTGCTCCAGGCCTCGTGCGCGGCGCGGGACGTCGCCCCAGCAGATCCCGAAACAGTATACGCCGAGTCTCCACCGGTCTGGTTCGAAGCGCACCGCGCGTACGCCAACGTCGCACCTAACGGGCGGCTCGCGGCGCTCCCGCTGCGCTGGCCGTTGTCTGTGCGCTCGATCGACCTCGAGCGTCACGCGGAAGCAGCCAGCAGCATCGCCATGATCGTGGATTCCGCACGCAACGCGACGTTCATGGCGAACGGCGATCCCGTCGTGCTGGGATGGCGCGGGGGCACGATGGGCTGGTACGCGAAGACGGGCGATAGCGTCCAGCTCCTGGGCGTTCCGGCCAACGCCTGGCCGCGGTGGTCCACTGACGGAAAGCAGGTCGCCTACGCGGAGCTGTACGCGCGCCTCGGCGATCCTGAGCACGCGGTCTTCGCTGGCCCAGTCGCGAGTCCGCGGCGTTATGCAGTCGGCGGTCGCGTCACTGGTATTGCGTGGCTTCCGGGCGGGAAGGCGCTGCTGGTCAACCTCTCGGACTCGCTAGGCGCCGGTACGCTCGTGGAGCTCAACCTCGCCAGCGGTGAGAGCGTTGTGCGGGCACGCGACCTCGACGCCGATCCCGCCTTGTCGCCGGTCGCGGTGTCCCCAGATGGGCGCCGCGCGTTCATTGCGCTGTCGAGCCCCGACGCACCGCGCCCCGAGGAACGACATCGCCCTAACGCCGATCGCGACGCCGACATCTATGAGATCGTCCTCGAGACCGGCGCGAAGCGGCCTGTCGTTGCGACGCCTTGGGAAGAGACTGCCCCCGCTGTCGTGAACGGACAGCTCTACTGGACGCACACAGCGATCGACATGTCGATCGTTGTGCTGCCTATCGAGGGAGGCGAGCCGCGACCGATCGTGCCGGGCGCGTTCCTTCCTAGCTGGCGCCCTGATGGGAAAGCCGTCGGCTTCGTGTATGGCGGATTCGTGGGTGCCGACTGGGTGCTCAATTGGGACGGGGGGCTCGTTGAAGTGGACAGTACCACCGTGAGCCCCACGTCGGCGGTCCAAGGCGTCACCACGGGATACCACGAAGACTTTCAGCCGGTCTGGTCGCCTAACGGCAAGTGGATCGCCTACCACTCGAATCGATCGCCGACGCCGGTACCGTTGTACGCTTGGCCCGGCGCCACAGACGACATTTGGGCTCGGCGCGTCGGCAGCACGGACGAGATCCGCCTAACGGACTACGGTTGGGAAGTGGGCTCGCCCGAATGGTCCCCCGACGGCCGTCAGTTGCTTTTCACCGGCTGGCTGCGCCCAGACAAAGGGGAAGGCCGCGGGACGTACGCCGCGATCGTCACCATCGATCCTTCGTCAGGCAGGGCGGTGAGCCATCGCAAGATTCCACTCGGGCCAATTCCGTCGGCCGAGATTGCGACGTGGTCCCCGAGCGGACG
>CBQVAZ010000454.1:0-3681 GCA_967720205.1 uncultured Gemmatimonadaceae bacterium
GCCCTGCTGATTGCAGCCGGCATTGGGTTCGGCGGTCTCACGTTCGGTGCTGAGGCGGAAACGGTGCTGCAAGAGATCGCACTGAAGCCGCGCTGGTACTGGCCAGCAGTGCACCTGGCGTTCGCGGCAGGCTCGGTCCTGTGGATCGGCGCCTTCATCGCGCTCAACAGCTCTTTCAGCGAGACTGTCGGTCGCCTCCTCGGCTCGTTAGGCGTCGTCAGCATGGTCCTTGGCGCGGCGTTGCATGTGATCGATTCGTTCATCAGTGGGTCGGCGCTGACGTCGCTCGCCAACCAATGGGCCACGGCTTCTGCCGCCGATCGCACCGAGATCGAGCGCGCGGCTCAAACGTTGCTAATGGTCCTTGGGGGTACGTGGGTTGGCGTCATCGTGCTCTTTCACGGAGTGCCGTTCGTGTTCACCGGCACGTCCGTCGCGCGCAGTGAGCGATATCCTCGCTTCTTGCGCTACTTCGGCGTGATGGCCGGCTTCGGGTCGCTCTTTACGGGTGCGCTGATGCTCGTGTTACCGCGCGCTGTGCCAGCGGCGTTGTACTACTCTTTCGCCGCAGTCGGCACGTTCTGGATGATCGGCGTCGGATATATCCTCAAGCGTCCGCTGCAACACGGGCTCCGCACGCGCGAAACGCTGCAAGTCGCCTAGACAAAACGAAAGCTGTCAGCCGTCAGCTGCAAGCTGTTAGCTGACAGCTTTAGTTGATTAGTTGCGCTAGTTAGGCGCCCTGAATAACTCCGCGATGCGACGAGGTTCATACTTCGCCGCTAGCGCGAGCATCAATAGCACGCGCGCCTTCTGCGGATTCAGCTCCTGTGCTGGGATCACTGCACCATGAGTCTTGGACGTCGTGTCCACGCTGAATCCCTGACCCACTCGGCCGCTCCCGGTGCGAGTCGAGATCGCGATCACGACACCTCGCTCCACTGCCCGGCGCGCTGCGCTCCCCTGGATCGGAGGAACGCCGCCGCGTCCCACACTCGCGATGACTATCCCGCGCGCCCCAGCGGCGACCGCTGCGTCCACGAGCACGCTATCAGAACCGACGTGCGCGTAAATCACATCGACGCGCGGTAACTCGCCCAACGCCGCGACGTCGAAGAGCGGGGCGCACGATCGCGGCGCTGCCGGACGGTACACGACGACGGAATCCGGATCGGCCACGCCCACCGGGCCGGCGTCAGGCGCCGTGAAGGCATCCATGCGTGATGCGTTGGACTTGGTCGCGTCGCGCGCGCGAAAGATCTCGTCATTCATGAGGATCAGCGCACCCAGCCCATGCGCGTTAGGCGCCGCCGCCACGCGCACAGCGTTGAGCAGGTTCGCCGGGCCATCCGCGCCGACAGCATCGGCCTGTCGCATCGCCCCGGTCATGACGACCGGAGTGCACGGCGACGTCGTGAGATCGAGGAAGAACGCCGTTTCTTCCATCGTATCCGTGCCGTGCGTGATCACGAACCCGGCGGGCGCGTTCGTCTCCTTGGAGACAGCCGCGACGCGCTTTGCCAGGTTGCGCCAGTGATCGATCGTTATCGCGCCCGACGCGATGTTGCTGAATTGCTCGAAGGTGACCTGCGCGACGCTTGCGAGCGCCGGAATCGCGGCGACGAGCTCCTCGACCGTGCGCCGCGAGTTTCCGCCAAGGTTCGAGATCGTGCCGCCGGTCGCGATGATGTGCACGCGAGGCTTCAGCGGCGCCTGCGCGAGCGCCGCGACGCTTGACGTTAGGCACGCCGCGGCGATGATGACGCTTGTTCGGCGCATCACACGGTCGCTGCCGCCCCGGTGGCCGCGAGTCGTGGAACCAGTGCCTCGTAGAGGGACATCGTGATGCGCCCGGGACGCCCATCACCGACAGGCAGCCCATTGAGCGCGACGATCGGCATCACGTCACTCGTCGTTCCGGTGATGAACAGCTCTTCTATATGAGCGAATTCTGGAGTGAAGATCGGCATAAGCCTAACGGGAATCCCCAGCTCCGCCGCCAGCTCCAGTACGACGTCGCGCGTGATGCCGGCCAGGATGTAGTTCGATTCCGGGTACGTGCGCAGCTCGCCATCGAGAACACCGAAGACGTTCGTGTGCGACCCTTCTGTCATCGCGCCGTCGCGCACGAAGATCGCTTCCGTCGCGCTGTTATCCACCGCATGCTGTTTGGCCAGCACGCTCGGAATGAGATTCAGCGACTTGATGTCACCGCGCGCCCAGCGAAAATCCGGGAACGTCACGGCCGTGCCGCCCTTCGCGCGCACCTCGTGCGGCGGCGTGAAGCGCGTCGCGGAAAGGAAGATCGTGCAGGGAGTGCCTGGCGGAGGGAAATGATGCGTGCGCGGCGCCGCGCCGCGTGTGATCTCCAAATACACTGCCGCTTCGCCGTCGGTGAAATCGTTGTCGCGCAGCAGGCGCAACGAAATCGACTCGAGCTCTTCGCCGGTAATCGACGGCGTCAGGCGCATCTCGCGCAGGCCGCGCTCGAGGCGTCGCAAATGTCTCGCCCATTCAAACAGGCGACCACCAATCGCGCGCGTTACTTCGTAGATCCCGTCACCGAAAAAGAACGCGCGCTCATCGACCGACAGCTTGGCCTCTGAGCGCGGTAAGAACTGCCCGTTGAGATAAACGATCGACGACATGCTCGCACGTCCTCCGGAGTTGAATGGAAGTTTGCTCCGGGGCGCAACGCGTCAAGTCATGCAACCATGCTCGAAAGTGCAGCCTGGAGTCTGCGGTCCTGCGTGCTCAGTAATCAGAATAGCCTGACAACAGACCACGCATTACTGCGGACTCCAAGCCCGTAGTTCTATCGCTTACTGAGCAGTTCCTCTATGAGATCGAGCGCCCGCGGATCTCGCGAATTGCCCAGCCAGAAGAGCGCTGACTTGCGCAGTTTGGGATCTGAGCTCGTGCGCACGATACGAATGAGTGCCGGCACGCCTTCCTCGCGCGGCCGTTGCGACAGCGCGAAGATCGCTGCCTCACGTACCTCGCGCTCCATGCGATCGTCCTCGGCGACATCGCGCAGACTGCCGGTGATCTGCTCCGCAGCCATTTGTCCGAGCCAGAAGATCGCGCCTTTGCGGACCTCCTGGTTGCGGTTGTCGTCCCGCGCAATGCGCAGAAGCGCCGGCCACACCTCGACTTCGTCGATGATCGTGAGGGGCATAATCGCGTCCTTCGCGACAGACGTGCGCTCCGTGCGTGCGAGGTCCAGCAGATAATCGGCTGCTTGCTGATTGGGAACCTGGCCAAGATCCGTCACGTTAGGCCTTTGCCGCCAGCGGCCGCCAACGTAGAAACGGATCTTCATCGTTTCACCGTTGGCACGATCGACAACAAGACGTCCTGGGCCCGTCGAGCATTCGTTGCTCCACTCCACGTCGCGCGCGTTGTTCCGGCCGTAGTCGTTGCGCCCGTTCATGCGCCAGTTGTCACCACGCGACCATCCGTTTCCCCAGCCGCAGATATCGGGCTGGATATCGAACGTTATGCGCACTTCACCATCCGACACTGCATTCACTCGGCGAGCAAGCGACTGCGCTTGCAGCGGTGCGGCGATGAGCGCCGCGGCAGCGAGGCCTAACGCGTATCTCATTTGCCGATGAGCTCCGCCAGGAAGTCGAGCACGCGCGGATCGCGGCTCTGTCCCAGCCAAAAGATGGCCTTCTT
>CBQVAZ010000455.1:0-3679 GCA_967720205.1 uncultured Gemmatimonadaceae bacterium
TCGATTGGCAGACTGGCGTCACCCGAAAGCACCAGCACGCTGTCGCGGTAGAGTGAAAGCTTTGCCGTTAGGCTTCGGTTCGCATACGACCCAGTGAGATCGCCGCGAGCGATGCGGAATTCGCCGATGGCGGCGCCGTTTACGGTGCCTTTGATGTCCACGAGCGGCGCCGGCCGCGTCCCCTTGATGTCCGCCGTGAGCGAGACGCGACCGCCTAACGAAAGACGCGACTGCGAGATTTTCCCGAGATCCGCCAGCGCCACGCTGTCAATCGTCAGCCGTACGTTCATGTCGCCGGTCTTGGGGATGCGTCCCTGCACGGCGATGCGCCCACGCGCCCCACCAGCGCCAACGAGCGCGAGCGGCGCGACGTCCACTTCTCCATCTTGAACGAGCACTGAGGACGCGCGCTCCAGGTTCCAGCTGTTGTCATCGATCCGCAGCGAAAGCGAGTCGACCGCGACGGTCACAGTGTCGCCGTGCTTGCTGCGTCGGAGTACGGCACGCGCGGTCGGACCGGTCATGCTTTGCAGGCCCAAGGTCACATCCATCGCGCCGCCTGGCTGAACGCCGACGTGCACGTCCGCGTCGACGAGTGACACGCCCGCGACTGTAATGGTGTCCAGCGCGATGTCAGCGATCCCGTGCGGGTCTTTCGGAAATCCCCTGAACACGATGTCGCCGCGCACGACGCGCGCGCGTTGCCCAAGCGCGCGGAGACCGCGGCCGTCGACCTTCGCCGCCACCGTGAATGAGTCGATCGCCCCGCTGAGGTAGCCGCGCGCGTCGACGGTTCCAGAGAGCGAATCGGCTGCGGCCGAGGTGTCGCCTGCTGTCGTTAGGTAACGACGCAGGGCGCCAAGCGAATCGGCGTTGACGACGAAACGGATGGAGTCGCGGACGCTGTTCGTTAGGCCCAGGCCGCCGGCCGCCTCGAGCCGTCCGGCCGCGCTCTCCACGATGAGCGTATCGATGCGCGCGCGGCCGTCCGCGAAGCGGAACTGCCCCCGCGACGGGTACAGCCGTACGCTGTCCACCAGGCTGCGTTCCAGGTCGACTTCGGCCCTTCCCGCGAGAGAGGCCAACGAGGTGTCCCCGCGCACGTCCGCCGTTAGGCGTCCGTTCAGGGACGTGTGCGGAACGGCGGTCGTGTCCAGCAACGTTCGTAGATCCACGCTCGCCAGGTCCAGCGTTCCCGTGAAGCCGTAACCGGGCGGCGTGCCATCGAGCGTCCCGTCGACTCCGAGCGTGCCGCCCGCTCCGCGAAGCGTCGCGTTGACGCTGAGGTCAGCCAGGGTGCCGTTGATACGCATCGGTCCGGCGTACTGCCCGCGCAGTCGAATCGCTGGATAGGACTTGGCAAGTGTTGTGAAGGAAAGCGAGTCTGCCGTCAGTGCGAGATCGTAACTCAACAGCGAATCGCCGATCGTTACGCGGCCGTTGCCTCGGAAGCGCGACGCCGGAGAGTCGCCGTCGCGATGCGTGAGATCGGCGTTCGAGAAACGTACGTCCAACCATAACGAGTCGAGTCGCGCGGTCCCCGACACCATCCCGTTGAGTCTCGGGAATTCGGGATCGAGATACTGCAACGTCCGCAAGTCGAGCTGCGCAAGCTGGACATCGAAGCCGCGGAACACCGTGAACGCCGGCTCCAGAATATTGAGACCGCCTTTCGCTCGTCCTCGCGTGATCGCGCCAGGAACGTTCGCGTCGCGGAACTCGATCTGCGCGTCCTCGACCTGGAAGTTGTTGAGCGGCCCACCGCGCGCAGTCACCGTTCCGAAAATCGAGCCACGCCATGGGTACGGAAACGGCTCACCGGCGATTTGCTCGAGCAGCTTGAAGTCGACCGGATCCGCCGTCACGGCGACATTGCGCACGTCCAGCACCGGACCGCCCACCGCGAACGTCATGTTGCCACGTAACCGCGACGGTCCCGTGCGCAAATCCATGTCTGTGAGCACGTACTCGATCACGTGCGGATCGCGCGCGCTGATGATGTGGAGCCTAACGGGACCGCCGCCCGTCGTCGGTAGGGTCGGATACACCCAGTTGACGTCGGCGAGCGCGACCTGTTCACCCACGATCCTGAGGTTGTAGCGCGACGGGCCTTTCTCCTTCCACGTGACGTTCCCTGTCGCTCGACCGCGCGAACCCGGCAGCTGGAAGTGCGCGATCTCCGGGAAAACGGTGTCGCCGCGCACTGTCACCACGCCACGGATATTGGAGAACTTGAACGGCGGGACCTGCTCGTCCACATCCAGCCGGTGCACTGTGAAGAACTGCCCCGCCGAATCCGGATGCGCGACGCGGACGTAGCCGGCGTCCATCGTCGCGTTCGTCCAGCGGAACGTGCGCGTGAATCCCCAGCTCACGCGACGAACCTCGCGATCCTTCCTCGTTAGGTTGAACGCGATCGCCGAATCGCGTTTCGTTCCCCGCAGCGTGTCGTCAGGCTGCCAGGGCATCGTGACAGAGAACATCGCGCCACTCATACGCAGTGAGTCCAGCACGATGTAGTCGCCAAAACCGCGGGTCGACCGCGGCGCGCGTGGCGGTCCCGACGGAAAGATGCGACGATAGTTCCAGGTGTCGCTGCTGTCCTTCCGAATGTGGGCCTGCGGGTTCTTGATCGAGGCGAACGCGAGTCGCACTCGCCTGTCGATCAGATCACCGGGCCGGAAGCGCACTGAAATCGGCCCCGAAGCAAAGAACAACGAGTCGTTCGACTCCCGGATCTCGACGCTGTCGACAGTGATGTCCCCGAACAGCGATCCACGGAAGCGGCCCAGGTACACCTTCCCGCGCACTCGGCGACTCAACTCCGACAGCACGTAGCGTCGCACGACGTCGCGGCCAGCATCCGTCCGCGTGGCGTAAATGATAACGCCGAAAATGACGAGGCCGATAAAAAGCACAATCGCGGCACTCATCAGAACGACGGTACGACGACGGGGCATGGGGGAGCGGGGGACTCGAAGCTAAAGGAATTAGAACGCTTGGCCGATAGCGAGTTGAAACGTTAGGCGACGAATGAACGACCGTCCGCGTGGCGGGGCGAACGATGCTGGGCAAGTCCCCTCGGCTTGCAGCGGTGGCCCCTGATCCTGCTTGGTCACCGGTAGGTTGTTACCCGGGCTTACGCAGTATAGCGGCTGCTCACCCCCGGGCGATCCAAACAGTACGAACGCCGCACCCGCGGGACGGTCGTACGGGTTGTACCCGACATCGAGTCGAACGGGGCCAACCGGCGTATAGACGCGGACGCCGGCGCCCGGCGTAACCCTGAGGGGAGGGCGCGTTTCGCGCAGCCCCGCGCGACGTTCGTTCCACACGGCGCCCGCATCCACGAACAGGGCGTATTGCAGATAATCCTTCAGAATTGGGGATGCGAGCCGGAATTCGAGCGACGCCATGACGACATTGTCACCGCCTAACGGCTCCACCCGCTCCACCCGCGCTGCGTTGCCGATTTCGTAGAACAACGTATCGCCGCGAAGTATGGAGTCTTTGCTTTCGGGCGCGATGCGATAGACGACCGGCCCCAGCTCGTTCTGCTGGAAGCCCCGCACAGTGTTCGCGCCACCAGCGTAAAGACGCTCTTGCGGCGGAATGAATGCGGGACGCGTCTCACCATCCACCTCGATATTCGAACCGATCACGCTCCCCACCCTAAGGC
>CBQVAZ010000456.1:0-3676 GCA_967720205.1 uncultured Gemmatimonadaceae bacterium
CAACCGGGAACCGACCGGCGGCTCGATGCGCAGGGGGACAAGATCATGGCTCGCTTGGTGTACCGCAGAATTGGGAAACAAGAATCGCTGGTGGCGGTGCACTCGGTGAATTCAGCGGCCGGCGGTGGTGGCGTGCGCTGGTACGAGTTTCGCCTGGACGGCCGACGCAACGTTAGGCTCCACCAGCAGGGGACGTACGCGCCCGACCGGTTCTATCGCTGGATGGCCAGCCCAGCGATGGACGCGCACGGCAACATCGCCATTGGATACTCGTTTGGCGGCACCCCCAGCTTTGCCGGCCAGCGGCTCGCCGGCCGCCTGGCCAACGACCCGAAGGGGGTCCTCACCCTGCGAGAAGCGGTGCTGGTGGAGGGCGAGGCGGCGCAGACGTCTACGCTCAGGTGGGAGGACTACACGCAGACCGCCGTGGACCCGAGCGACGACTGCACCATCTGGTACGTCGGCGACTACCTGAAGAGAGGCGCTGCCAGCTATTCCACCCGAATAGGCGCGTTTCAGATGCCGGGCTGCGGCACGAGGTAGCCAAGCCCGCTCAGTCGTTTGCGATGGCCCCCTCTGTGCGTCTCCTCACCGAGGAACTCAGGCCATACACAATGAGCACAGCACCCGACGAAACGCCGGCCGGCCGACCCGTCCTGCCAAGGGCGGAGCCTATGCGTCGTCTGAAGCCGCCCCAGCATGCGGCTCTGGCGGCGCCGCAGGCTTCTCAAACCCCTGACGGCGCCCTGCCCTCGCAGTTGGCGAGCGACGGGCCTCAAGGGGCGAGTGAGCCAACGCCGCCGATAATCGTCGCCACGGCCGATCAGGCGCTGGCGCGAATACTCACCTTCGCCCTGGAGCAGCTGCGGCTTCCCTGTCGGCTCATCGACTCAGGGACCGACGCTCTACGCGAACTCCTCGCCATGCGCGTGGGCTCTCAGGCCCCAATCGTCGTGCTCGACATCGATCTGCCAGGGGTCGACGGCCACGCGATCCTCGAGCGCCTCGGCGTCGATCGCCCGGACACGTTCCTCATTCTCGTCCTGTCGTCGCATGCCGACGAATCGGTGCAGGTCCGATCCCTCCTGGCCGGCGCGCTGGACCACCTTGCCAAGCCGTTCAACGTCCGCGTCCTGATGGCCAAGATCCAGCGTTGGGTGGCCATGTCGGCGCGCGACGCGGGGGCCGCGTAGTTGTTCAGCCTCAACGCGCTTGAGTTTGCGGTGGTTGTTGGCGGGATCGTCGTGGCGATCTCGTTCCTCGCGCTCATCGGCCTCAGATGGCGCATCGACGCTCACCACGCTGAGGTGGAAGCAGGCGTCGCCGCGCTCGAGCCGATCTTGCAGCGCTGGCTGGTCCTGGGCGGGGACGTCGATGAAATACGGACGACGCTCCGCTCGATGACGCCCTACGCCGCGCTGCGCAGTCTCGCGCGGCTCGCCACGCAGCAGGTCACGTTCGAGCGTCAGCAGATATTGGCGCGCGCCTTACGAGACGAGCCTTGGGTGAAGCGAATCCTTCGAGACGCGCGTTCGCTGCTTTGGTGGCATCGCTTCGATGCCGCCCGACTCCTCTCGGTCGTTGGTCGCGAAGACGACGCTGGCTTGATCGCGGCGCTGCTGGACGACAAGAGCCCCGCCGTTCGACTCGTCGCCATGGATGCAGCGGCGCGTCTCAAGGCGCGGCCGTTGTTGCAACAGGAATTGGACACGCTGCACCTGCGCCAGGACGCGGTGCAACAGTATCAGTTCGCGGCGCTCTCGCGTCAGCCGGCTATCGTCGCGGAAGCGCTGATCGATCGCCTAACGCCGGAAGCCCCGACGCCGGCGCTCAACTCGTACGTCGATGCAGCTGGCGCGCTGGCGAGCCCTCTTGCCCTCGACCGCGTGCGGGATCTCGCGACGCACCCCGTGCCGGAAGTCCGCGTGCACGTCGCGCGTGCCTTGCGTCGTCACGCCGAGCCGAGGACACCGCCCGTTTTGCTCAAGCTTCTGGCCGATGAGGATTGGCGCGTTCGCGCGCAGGCGTGTCGTGCGTTAGGCGCGCTGCGCTGTGGCATCGCGATCAAGGAACTGGCGCAGGCCGTGCGCGACCGCTCGTGGTGGGTGCGCTACCGTTCGGCACTCGCGCTCGCGCAGATCGGCGGGGCCGCACGCGCGGAACTGCACGCGTTGACGACGTGCGACGACGCGATGGCGCGCGACATGTCGACGCTCGTTTTCGGGCTGTCCTCGGCGGCCGTCGTCGAGATGTCCGAGGTCTAGACCATGTTTCTCAGCATCGACATCGAGCGCTTGATCGTGACGACGGTGCACGCCGCCGATCTCACGGTGCTCTGGTACACATTCCTCGTCAATTCATTCTTCGCGCTGCTGTTGGTGCTCGCCGGGCCACAGCTTTTCGCACACTGGCGCTTCGGGAGCGAAGACGTTTTGACCCGCAGCCTAACGTCGTCGGCGGCGCCGCGCGTCAGCATCATCGTCCCCGCGTACAACGAGTCCCTCTCCATCGTCGACAGCCTCAGATCGCTGCTGACGCTGCGATACCCATACTACGAGGTCGTGCTTGTCAACGACGGATCCACAGACGACACGCTCCAGCGTCTGATCGAAGCATACGATCTATACGAAGTACCACCAGCCGTTATGCGACGCCTGCGCACGCAAAAGGTGCGCGCATACTACAGGTCGCGTACGTGGACCAAGCTGCTCGTCGTGGACAAGATCAACGGCGGCAAGGCGGACTCCCTGAACGTGGCGCTGGACGCGGCGCGCTTCCCCTTCGTGCTCGCCTGCGACGCTGACACGCTCATCGAGCCCGACGCGCTGCTGCGCCTAACACGGCCTTTCTTGTTCGACCAGAAAATCGCCGCGGTCGGTGGGACTATTCGCGTCGTCAACTCGTGCACGGTGCGCGATGGCCGCGTGACAGACGCGCGCGTCGACTCGCGCTGGCTCCCTGGCGTCCAGACGGTCGAGTATCTGCGCGCCTTCCTGTTCGGTCGCCTGGGCTGGAACCTGTTAGGCGGCAACCTGAATATCTCGGGCGCATTCGGCCTCTTCCGCCGCGACTATCTCACGGAGATCCTCGGCTACGCGACGAGCACGGTGACGGAGGACTTCGAAGTCAGCGTCCGCCTGCAGCGTCATCTAAAGGAAGGCGCGCTCAAGGCGAAGGTGACGTTCATCCCGGATCCTGTCGCTTGGACTGAAGTGCCGACCTCGATGAAAGTGCTCGGCCGCCAGCGCGAGCGCTGGCATCGCGGCCTCATCGCAACGCTGGTAACTCACCGCAAGGTGCTGTTCAACCCGAAGTACGGCGCGACGGGGCTCATCGCGATGCCGTACTACCTCTTCTGCGAGATGTTGGCCCCACTCATCGAAGCCATTGGCTTCGTGTTGACGCTTGCGGGCACCGCGTTCGGCTTGCTCGCACCGAAATATGCCGTCGCGTTCTTCATGGTCACGTACTTGTATGGGATCGTGCTGTCGCTCGCCGCGGTGCTCATGGAAGAAGCGACGTTCCACAAGTATCGCCGGCCGGTGGATTCGCTGCGCCTCATCCTTTTCGCCTTTATCGAGCCGTTAGGCTATCGTCAGGCAACGGTGTGGTTCCGCCTCAAGGCATTCTGGCGCTACTTCCGCGGCGACCATTCGTGGGGACGCATGCAGCGCGA
>CBQVAZ010000457.1:0-3673 GCA_967720205.1 uncultured Gemmatimonadaceae bacterium
TGGATTCATGCGAAAGGCTGCCGTCACATCAGTTGCCAGCGGGCTATCGATGTACATCGGAATCGCTGGGATTGCACTTTCCCTAACGAGGACATGCAAGTCGTACAGGATCTCCTGGACACGACCAACAGCAAACGCCGGGATGAAAACCTTGCCCCCGCGCGCCGCGCACGTCCGAACGACCCGTCCCAGCTCGTTTCGTGCATCATGAACCGAAGCGTGGTCACGATCGCCGTACGTGCTTTCCATTATCACGACGTCAGCGTTTTCGGGAGGAACCGGGTCGCGGATTATCGGCAGCCCGCGCCGTCCAATATCCCCGGAAAAGACGAGGCGCTTTGCTGCGCCTCCTTCGGTGTAGTCCAGCGTCACCGACGCTGACCCGAGGATGTGCCCAGCATCCACGAACATCCCGTATACACCTGGCACCACATCAAACTGCTTGTTGTACGACACTCCTATCATCAAGGACGTGGTGCGCGAAGCGTCGGCGACGCCGTACAGCGGCTCAATGGCCTGCTTGTTTCGCTTCGTTAGGTGTTCCGCGTCCTTTACTTGGATGTTAGCCGAGTCCGCGAGCATGAGAGCAGAAAGATCCCGCGTTGCCGACGTGCACCAGATCTTCTTGTCGTAACCGTTGCGGATCAGCACAGGAAGCCGACCTATGTGATCGATGTGCGCGTGCGACACGACGATCGAGTCAATCTCTCCGACATCGAAGAGCAGGCGACGATTCTTCTCATCTGACTCTCGGCGTCGCCCCTGAAACATTCCACAATCCAAAACGGTTGTCGTGCCGTTGAGGCGAATCACGTGGCACGACCCAGTAACTTCCCGTGCGGCTCCAGCGAACATGATTTCCATTCGATCAGCTCTTTCTCCAACTGGTGTTCAGGCCGCGAATAGCGAGGTTATTCTGCGGCTCGCGTGAAACTAGTAGCTTGGCGCACATGGACACGGACCAAGCACACCCATCGCTGATTCTTATTCGTCATCCGCTGCTGCAACACAAGCTCACGTTGCTTCGCGACCACGCCACACCGACGAAGATCTTCAAGGAGCTTGTCGACGAACTCGCGATGCTGATGGCGTACGAAGCGACGAAAGATCTCGCGCTACAGCAAGTCCAGGTCAGAACGCCGCTCGAAGAAACCGCTGGAATGAAAGTGCGAGGCAAAAAGCTCACGCTCGTTCCGATTCTTCGCGCCGGACTCGGCATGGTGGAGGGAATTCTCCGACTCGTTCCTTCCGCTCGTGTCGGTCACATTGGGATCTACAGAGACCACGACTCACTCAAGCCTGTCGACTACTACTTCAAAATCCCGCGCGACACAGAGGAGCGTGATTTCTTTGTTCTCGATCCGATGCTCGCAACGGGTGGAAGCGCAGTTGCCGCCGTCACGTCACTCAAGCGATCTGGCGCTCAGCGAATTCGATTCTTGTGCCTCGTCGCCGCGCCGGAAGGTGTGAGCCGCATGGAAAAGGTGCATCCCGACGTACCGATTTACGCGGCAGCGCTCGATAGGCAGCTCAACGATCATGGCTACATCCTTCCCGGACTCGGCGACGCCGGCGACCGACTCTTCGGCACGCGCTAATTAACAAGAACAAACGTTTCGCGAGGAACGGACCGCAGATGTCACGCGAGCTCCGTTCCTTTCACGTATGCACTTGTTCGCTTTCACGTGCGTCCTTACATTGGGCCCCTTCGTTAGGTCGCGTCGCGTCGGCGCAAGGTGACGACGGGCATGCTCATAAATCTGATCCCCGACTTTCTCACCGTCCTCAGCAGCGCAGACCGCATTGCCGCATACCATAGATACTTCGACGCCCACCGACGCTGGCTAGAACCATACTGGCATAACTACGTCCTGGACCCTAACGGTCCTCACTTCAGGGACGTCGTGCGCATGGCCGCGCTAGCTGATCGTTCGGACCTGCGCTCGTTGCTCGAGCGTACAGACGTCATCGAGCTCACTCGTCAGGCAGAACGTCGTTGCGCGGAGTTACTCGAGCCTGACGTCGACGTCGATCTTCTCCTTATGGTCGGAGTTGGCGCAGCCAACGCTGGTGAGCTTGTGGTAGACGGTCGCGGCATTGCGTTTGTCTGTCTCGAGCACTTCACGTCTGTCGCGAACCCGGAAACACAGGGCCTTGGCCTCGACCCAGAGTTGCTTCCACTCTGGATGTCACACGAGATCGCGCACGCTGTGCGATACACATCTCCAACGAGCCGTAGTGAATTGCGCGCTGCGATCGCACAGTCTGGTGGCTACTACTCGTACTGGGATACCGGCCGGCACGTGCCGTTGCGCGAGCATTTGATCAACGAAGGTTTAGCTGTCAACGTCTCGCGCGCTGTTTCACCGGGACATGCTCCGTGGGAGTACTTCGGCTACGGTCGCCGACAGTACGCGCGCGTGCGCGAGCTCGAGACTCATCTTCTGCGCTTTGCGAAGACAGAATACGATCAGGCCGCCCTTGGTTTGCGCCTGCGATATCTCTCCGGCGGTATGAGCGACGACGCACGCATGATGGATCGTGTCATCGCGCCGGAGCGTGCCGGCTATTTCATCGGTGCACGATTGACGGAACCGGCTGTTGAGGCAAACGGGCTGTCGTGGGCAATCCGTGCGAGTGCGTCAGAGTTATTCGCGATCGCCGATAGGCTCGCAGAAACAGCCTGACGAGCAGCGCTCCTACTTACCTATACAAAAGCGGCTGAAGACCTCGTCGAGCAGATCGTCGACGCTGACAGCGCCTATGATTTCCTCGAGCTTTACAACTGCCGCGCGAAGATGCACAGCCGCAATCGTCGGCGTCGTGTTCTTCTCCATCGCCTCAACGAAGAGCGAGAGCTCATCGGCCGCTCGTTTAAGCGCGGCCTCATGTCGCGTGTGCGTGATGACAGGGCTTTCATAGTCCACTCGACCATAACGAGCGTCAAGCGTTGCTGCGATCGCAGCCTTCAGTTCGGCCAGCCCAGCGCCGGTCGTTGCACTGACACGGCACGCGCCCACTGCGAACGACTCGCGATCGCGAACGTCGATTTTTGTCTCGACGAACAGAGTTTCCGCTGCACCGAGACCGCGGACGATCTCTTCCATCTGCCTTCCCGCACCGTTGGTCCCGTCGCTGCAAACGATGCCCACATCCGCGTCCTTCACATAACGCTCGCTGACCTCGATCCCTAGCCGCTCCACAAGATCGTCGCTCGAGCGTAGCCCTGCGGTGTCGACCAGTCGTACTGGCCACTGACCCATCAGGCAGGGATGCTCGATCGCGTCTCTTGTCGTCCCCGCAATTTCAGTGACGATGGCGCGCTCCTGCCCT
Organism: uncultured Gemmatimonadaceae bacterium; assembly: GCA_967720205.1. Taxonomy (GTDB): domain Bacteria; phylum Gemmatimonadota; class Gemmatimonadetes; order Gemmatimonadales; family Gemmatimonadaceae; genus DASYRX01. The sequence continues at coordinate 3,334 of CBQVAZ010000457.1, forward strand.
AGTAGCGCATTGAATAGCGAGGACTTCCCTGCGTTAGGCGGCCCAGCGAGAACCACTAGGGCGCCATCCCGGATAATCGCCCCACGTCCCGCCGTGTTGAGCAGGGCATCTACGCGGCTGGATACATCCCGCGCCATCCGCGTCGTCCGAGCTCGTGGGATCTCGCCGTCATCTTCCTCCGGGAAATCCACGCTGTACGCCATCAGCGCCTCGAGCTGCAGAATGGCCCCTCGCAGTTCTCCAACCTGCTTGGAGAGTCCACCGCCGACTGTGCCGAGAGCGACCCTTCGCATCGGTTCCGATGCTGCATCAATCAGGTCAGCGACTGCCTCGGCCTGCG
>CBQVAZ010000458.1:0-3659 GCA_967720205.1 uncultured Gemmatimonadaceae bacterium
TCGCCTTGGTGACGCGTCACGAAGCCGAAGGGTCAGTTCTAAATAGAAGGTTGATCCTGCAGTCCTTTATGCGCCGTCTCCTGCTGTCTCTCGTCTTCTCAGTCTGCCTCGCTTGCGGCGATGCCACGTCAGCAACCGCTCCGATCTTGGTCGCGGGCGCTACCTATGATCTGGTGCACCTCGACGGTCGCGGCGCCCCGTTCGAGTATGAAGCGCCAGGTCGGGGAACCATCGTCCGTGTCGCAGTGGCTCGCATCGAAATACTGTTTAGCGCCGCCGAACCAACCTATGATTTCCGCCAGTTCTACCGGCAAGCGGACACGAGTGCATCCATTTTTCGGTCAGCCTATCGGCAGCGGCGTGGCGTTGTCCAGCTGATGGGATCTGGCACCTTTCCCGATGGAGTCAATCGTGAATTCGTGGAGGGAGAGGGACGTCCCGAGTCGGACGTACTGCGAATGCACACTACGTCGGCCTTTATCTATGGCCAACACGAATGGGAGTTTCGCCGGCGCGGCCCGTAAAGACGCGCCGCCTAACAAGGCGTTACAAAGACGCCGCAGACTCGTTAGGATTGACTGCGGCGCAGCTGAACGCCAGATCCGTTAGGCAGCACGAGTGACCACCGAGCTACAGTGACGTGCCAGCGTCCGCGCCGTTAGGCGTCTTGTCGATCATTGGCGTGGTAGGCGCATTGGCCGCGCCGTGCCAGGGTCTCAGAGCGCAGGCGGTAGACTCGACCGGCATGCCGTCCCTGGAATTACTGGCGATGGAGGCCGGACGCGCCAGCCGCCGCCACCCCATCCGGTTGGTAGCGCCCGCGATCCTCTGCGAGCTGGCTCATCCCCTCGTCGATAGCGCATCCCTCGCGGCGTGCGCCGCTCTGGACTTGGCTAGAGCAGCGGCAATTGCCGCGGCCTTTGCGCGCGGCCTCGACGTGCCTCTGGCCTCGACAGCGGACGGTGATAGCGCCGTCGCGGTCATCTGCCCGGCAGCTCTCGACCGAGTGGTCGGGCCTCGCGTTCTCATCGCCAGGCTCACAGCACCAGTTGTCGGCATGCGTGACAGGGTGTGGGAAGGGCGACTGACTGTGGAATTGCGCTGTAGGTCATCGGCGGCTGCGGGCCGCGAAGGAATGAGGACGATGGGGAAGGAGTACCTCTATCAGTGGAGCGGTCGCGCATGGAGGTTGTACCAACACGCATGGTGGCGCGCCGAGCGCTGAGGCGCGAAGCTCCATTTTAGCGTTAGGCTGATCGCTCCCATCCAACACGCGCGATGCGCCCCAAGAACCCTATCCAACTCTCCGACGACGCGAGAAAGCGTGCGATCGCCTCGATTCGACGTTACCTCACTGAAAACCTCGACGAGCAGATCGGCGACCTGAAGGCGTCACTCTTCCTCGATTATGTCCTCGCCGAGTTCGGGCCGACGATCTACAATCAGGCAATCGGCGACGCACGAGCGTTTTTCATTGAGCGCGCTGCTGACTTAGAGGCTGTGTGCTTCCGCACCGAATTCCCTTTCTGGGCGAAACCGTCCCGAGCGGAACGCGGGTCAGCAGGTGGAGCGACAGCCTAACAAGCGCGTGACGTTGCCAGTGGAGGTCGGGTTAGTCGGCCGGAGGAGGCGACCAATGGGCCAGGTTCTCACGTACTCGAGTAGCGCCGATCGCAGCGCGTTCCGCATCGCCAGCGCGGGGCACGCGTTGTTTGCAGCGGCCATGATCTGGCTCGGCGCCTGGGGCCTCAGCAAAGGCGACTTCGTCCAGGTTTGGCAGCCCGTGCCGAAATGGGTGCCCGCGCGCGAGGCGCTGGCGTATCTCTGCGCCCTCATCTCGCTGGCATCCGGCATGGGCCTGCTCTGGCAACGCACCGCGGCCATGTCTGCACGCGTGCTGTTCGCGTCGCTCATGGTTTGGCTGCTGGTATTCAGAGTGCCTAATCTCTTTTTCCAGACTCCCCTCGTGCTGGTTGCCTGGACCTTCAGTTCGACGGCCGTGATGCTGGCGGCCGCCTGCGTGCTGTACGTCTGGTTCGCCGGTGACCGCGACCGGAAGCGCGTCGGTCTCGTCGCCGACGACAGGGGCGTGCGCATCGCGAGGGTGCTCTATGGCCTGTCCTTGATCCCCTTCGGCCTCGCTCACTTCATGTATGTCGATGCCACCACGGTGCTGATTCCGAATTGGCTGCCGTGGCACGTGGCGTGGGCGTACGTCACTGGCACCGCCTTCATCGCGGCAGGGCTGGCAGTGACTTTCGGCGTATTTCCGCGCTTGGCCGCTGCGCTATCGACGCTTCAGCTGGGCCTGTTCGGTCTAATCGTGTGGGTACCCCGCGTGTTGGCGGGCGCCGTCAACGACTTCCAGTGGGGCGAGTTCGTCGTGACGTGCGCACTGACGGCGGGTGCCTGGGTGGTGGCGGATTCCTACCGCGGCGTGCCCTGGCTCGCGGTGGGCAAGCGCGCGGGCGGCGTGATGCCTAACAAGCCGTTGCCGCAGACGCCATAGCTTCTGCGTCGATTGCGCACGTGGGCGTCGCTCCCGTTAGGCGTCGCTACAGCCTCTCGTACGTGCACCCGTGCTCCTGCGCCAGCCCAATGAGCATCGCGTGCGCCGGGATGAGCTTCACGCCAGGAAGGAGTCCCGCGATCAATTCCGCGCGCACGGCGTCGAACGGCTGCCTCGTGTCGCGCGACAATTCGTCCACCACTCTGTTGAGCGCGTTGTTGCACTGCCAAAAGATCGCGCCGCGAGACATCAACGCACGAACCGAGACTTCGCGCGCGACGCCGGACGCACCGGCCGGCGGCTCGATGAAGATGTTCCGCGTGGAGGGCTTCCCGGTGAGAGCATCGTTGATCTTCCACCGGGCGCCGAGCTCGTACTTCGCCCAGAGCGCGTCGATTGCATTGATCGGGTACGCGGCATACGCGATGCCGACCACCGCGTTCACTTGCGGGTGCTCCAGTCGAAATACCTCACGAAAAGCGCGTAGGTAATTGGCCACCGAATCGAGCTGTGGCACTCCCAGGTCGAACACCTGTTTGTGTTTCCCCTGAAGCTGATCGAGCCACGAGAGGTCCCACTCTTCAGTCGGCGCGAGCGGCCGTCGCGAGTGTGCAGCGGACGCTCGTGCCTCTGCCGGGCGAAGCACCGCGGTGCCAGCAATGGCGGACAACACGCCAAGGAACGAGCGACGGCTACCGGTCATTTGAGCACCTGGAAATGGACTCGCAATTGTTGCCATTGCGCCGGATCGCCGCAAGCGCGCGCATGACGATGCTTGTGGTTGCGTAACTCGCGACTATGTGGGCCGCGAGAGTGGTCAGCCGGCGAGAAACTTCCGGATGTTTTCCGCTTGGCCGTTCCAGCCGCTTGAGTTCATGCTGAACGCTTTGGCGCGACGTGACTCGGGGATGGCGTCGAAGCCCGACTCGACGATCGTTAGGCGTGTTGCGCTCGGTTCGTCGTCCAGCGTGAACGTGACGAGCGTCGTCGGCTCCGCGGAGTAGTCGACGCCCGGCTCGATCGCGTACGGGTGCCAGCGGAACGAGAAGAAGCGCTCGGGCTCCATCGTCTCGATCCAGATCGTCATCGTCACATGCTCGTAGCCGCGGATATTGATTCGTCCGCTGACTTCGGCGCCGGGAGCGAACGG
>CBQVAZ010000459.1:0-3657 GCA_967720205.1 uncultured Gemmatimonadaceae bacterium
TGATCGTGCCATCGGGCCCCCATGCACTTCGCCCCGACGTGTCTGTGATCGCAATGGGACTGCCCCCAGCCGTGGAGATTTTCATCAGGGACGCCGGAGCGGGTGCCGCGATATACGCGATCCACTTGCCGTCCGGAGAAAACTGAGGGTTGGAGGCTCCCTCCGTACCCGGAAGTCGCCGCGGCATCAGCTCGTCGAGCCGTCGCAGGTACAGGGACGCCTGAGCGCCCCCGACGTACGCAATTGTGGATCCGTCCGGAGAGAAGGCGACTGATCTCCCGACAAGCGACGTGCTCACCCTGGCGTCGTTAGGCAGCTCCAGCGTGAAGCGCGCGTGTTGTGGCGCTGCGGCTTCGGGACGGCGGCTGAGGCTCCACGCCAATGCCCCGAGCGCGAGGACAGCCACCACAGACGCCGCCAGCGCCAGCGGCTTCCAACGTGAGCGATCGCCTAACGCCAATGCAGGAGCGTCCGCGATGCTAGAGACTCTTCCTTGCAGCGCGTCGGCGAACTCGTGGCCTGTTGTAAAGCGATCGGCGGGAATCTTCTCCAGCGCGCGCTGGACCGCGGAATCGACGTGCGCCGGGACCGTGTGCCGCATGCTTCGCAGCGGCCTCGGCGTCTCAGTAAGTACACGGGCGATGATTGCCTGCGCCGTTGTGCCGTTGTGCGGTGGCTCTCCGCCCAGCATCTCGTAAGTCACTGCGCCGAGCGAGTAGATGTCCGTCCGGCCGTCGATGCCGCGGTCGCCAGTCGCCTGTTCGGGAGACATATAGTGCGGCGTGCCTAACGAGAGCCCGGTCTGCGTGATGCGGGCGCCGCCGGCTTTGGAGACGGCCAGCGCGATCCCGAAGTCGGCGACCAGCGGCTGTCCGTCGTGCAGCAGGATGTTCTCCGGCTTGAGATCGCGGTGGATCACGCCGTGGCGATGCGCATAATCCAACGCGCCCGCGACTGCCACTGCGATCCGGATCGCCTCGTCGATCGGCAGTTGCTTCTCGCGCTCCAGGCGAGCGCGCAGGCTCTCACCCTCGACGAACGGCATCACGTAGAAGAGCAGCCCGGCGCTTTCGCCGGAATCGAAGAGCGGCAGGAGGTTCGGGTGCTGGAGATTCGCCGTGACGCGGATCTCGCTCAGGAACCGCTCGACTCCCAGAACTGCACCGAGCTCGGGACGCAGCACCTTGAGCGCAACTCGGCGATCGTGCCGCAGATCGCGCGCGGCGTAGACAGTCGCCATTCCACCTGCGCCGATCTCATGGTCGATCGCGTAGCGGCCGGCAAGCGCGGCCCGAAGTTGGCCGGTCACGTCCATACCCCGAATTTACCGCGAACGGCAGATGCGGTTAGGACCCCAATCCGGGACCATTCAGTCCAGCAGCGAAGTCGAGGGGAACTACCCGGACGGCTTCCCAAATAGGCGGAACCGTAAAAGCCTAACAACGGTGTGGTCGCCCGCCGCTGTTAGGCCAGGATTGTCGAGCCTACTTGTTGATCACACCGGTGTATGTGAGCGCGGCCGTTGGCGGAGTCGCCGCGAAATTCGCGCTGCCGGTCAGCGTCCCGTTGCCCTTCGCGTACGGCCCGGTCGCCGATTCGACTCGCCATGTGCCCTGAAGCGCCGCACTGGTCTGGCTGTTCCAGGTCAGCGTTGCCGCGCCGGTAATCGTTAGGGTGCCGCGCTTCCCCGTGATAACTCGTCGAAACGTGACCGGTACTACCGGCTGTGTGAGCGGCCCGCCGAACGTGAGCTCCTCAGTGGTCTGACCTTCGTCGCTGAAAGCGCCCGTCATTGTGAACGTGCCAGCTGACGTCGTTTGACCCGTGAGTGCCTGCTGGATCACGATGCTCACGTCGCCCGACGGCGCCGGGTCAACGGCAGAGTCGCAGGCGGCAGCAGCGGCGAAGATGGAGATTGTCATGAGGCTAGTCCTGAGTTTCATAGAGGTTCCGGTTCGAGTGAGTACGCTCAACGCGGGACCAACCTCGCGACTGTTGTTGGGTGGCCGCACCCCACGAGATGGGTGGACTTTTGAGGGGGAGTCGGTTCTTGCGTTAGGCCTTGGGCGTCTCGTCCAGACTCCACACGGTCGCCGGCGACGTTAGTGCGTCACCCCCGTCCAGCGAACGCGGCGACAGAGCCACCCGCGAACCAGCCAGAATGTCCCGCAGCGTACCAGAGACGAGGATTTCGCCCGGCTGGGCCGACTCCATGAGACGCAGCGCGATCTCGTGCGTCCCGCCAACCGGAGTGCTGTCGCTCGTGCGACAGGCGCCGACATGCAACGCGATGGCGCCCGAACGACCGCGACCCAGCGCGCGCAGTAGCTCAGCACAGCGGAGCGCGCGAGCTGGCGCATCGAACATCGCCGCCCATCCGTAGGGTGTCGCGCGGATGCTGCGCGGCCGCATCGTATTCAGGATTGCGTGCTTCTCATCGTCGAGCGTAGCTCCCGGACCCGTCACGTGCATAACGATCGCGAGCCAAGTGTCGACCTCCGGCTCCGCGTCGGGCTCGGCGAGGAAGCGCGCCATGGCGTGCACGATTGCGAGTCCGTCAATGAAATAGATATGGTCCTCGCCCGGCAGCTCCACGAGCCGCGCGTTAGGCATGCGCTCGGCGAAGAAGCGCCCGGCACCGACGTTCACGGCTCGGTCACCGCTGCGATGGATGACGAGTGTTCTAGTGGGGACTTGCGGCAGAATCGCGCGAATGTCCACGTGCATCGTCTGCCGCATGATCAACTCCATGGACGACGGACTCGACGCTGCACGGAGCGTCCGAGCCCACCAGGCTTCGAACTTGGCGTCGCCGAGTCGCGAGGGAGCGAGGCGCTCGATCGCCCACGGTTCGCCCCAGGTGTTTCGTAGCGCGACGATCAACTGCTCGAACGCATCCCATGGACGCGACCACTCGGGTTCCGAACCGTGACGCGCCGGCATTGGCGTGGCGGCAATGAGTACGAGGCCGCGTACAAGTTCTGGATGCATTGACGCCATCAACACAGCTGCCGCGCCGCTCTCCGAAGTTCCACTTACGAATGCGCGGGCCGATCCCACCGCGCGAAGGACGGCACATGCGTCGCTGATCGTATCATCGATTGAAGACGCGCCCTGCGCGCGATCAGAAAGCCCGACGCCACGTTTATCGAACGTGATTACGCGCGCGTGTCGGCCAAGCGCGTCGAAGAAGGCCGTGTATTCGGGGTCCTCCCACGACGCCTCGAGATGCGAGACGAATCCGGTCATGAAGAGCAGATCGACCGGACCGCCACCGATCACTTGATACGCGACTGACACACCGTCGTTCGAGACGTAGCGGATCGGCGATCGTTCAACCGGCGGACGGAGGGCGGCGGCAACAGGCGCTCCGATGAAACCGAGGGCCACAGCTCGACGGACAGCGTCCTCACGCGACGACACGCCGAGTTTGCTGTAGATCTGCTTGCTGTACCAGCGCACTGTGTCTGGAGCGAGGTTCAGTTGCGAGCCGATGGCGCGAGTAGTACGACCCTCGGCCATGAGCGTCAGAATCTCACGCTCGCGCTCTTTGAGCTCAGGATGGCGCAACGTTCGCTCGCTCGTTAGGCCGCTGCCACCCCCGTCTCGATCAGAAGTTGCCGTCCAGGCCCAGCGTCCACAGCAGCCGCGACTCCA
>CBQVAZ010000460.1:0-3648 GCA_967720205.1 uncultured Gemmatimonadaceae bacterium
GTGCAGAACGAGGAGTATTCGCTGCAGTCCACCAAGAATCGTCTGCGCGAAATCCCGCTCATCGCTCCACGTGGTGTCGTTTACGATCGTCGAGGTCTGGTCATCGCCGAAAGCGTGCCGGGTTACTCGGTTTCGTTGCTGAGTCCAACGCCCGATTCCCTGCGCGCGACGCTGCGGCGCTTCGCCACGATGATCTCGCTGTCCGATGAACAGATCGAATCAGCCGTTAGGCGTCTTCGTCGGGAGCCGAATCGGCCGACGGTTGTGCTGTCCGACGCAACGTTCGACCAGGTCTCCGTCCTCGAGGAACAGCGCACGGAGTTCCCTGGGCTCATCATCCAGGCGGCGCCGAAGCGCTTCTATCCTGACGGTCCCGCGGTGTCGGCGTTCGTTGGATACACGGGCGAAATCACGGAGTCCGAACTCAATTCACCGACGTACACGGGCTATCAGTCCGGCCAGCAGGTTGGGAAGGCGGGGCTGGAGCGTCAGTACGAAACGGCGCTCCGTGGACGCGAGGGATCGCGCTATGTCGTCGTGGATGCGCGTGGGCGCGTTGTTCAGGCGGCGAGCGCGCAACCCGACGTTCCTGCCGCGGCCCCGGCGCCGCTTCAAACGAACATCGATCTCGAATTGCAACGCTTCGTCGCCACCCTGTTCGGCGATTCGTTGCAAGGCGGCTTGGTCGCAATGGATCCGAACACGGGAGCGGTGCTCGCACTTCACTCGGCGCCGACCTTCGATCCCAACCGCTTTATCGGTGGAATCCCGAAGGACTATTGGGATCAACTTCGCAACGACGAGCGCAAGCCGCTCTACAACAAGGCGCTACAGGGAGTCTATCCCCCTGCGTCGACGTTCAAGCTCGCAACGTCGGTCATCGGTCTCGAGCGCGGCTTGGTAGCGCTCGACGATCGCATGCCACAGCCGTGCACGGGCGGCTTCTATTATGGTCGCTACTTCCGCTGCTGGGAGAAGAAGGGGCACGGCCACCTCACGCTGCGTGAGGCGATCGCGAAGTCGTGCGACGTCTATTTCTATCAGCTCGGTCTGCGCATCGGCCTAACGAACCTGCTCGCCGGCGGCGTGAAGCTGCAGTTCCGAGAGCGCAGCGGCATCGATCTGCCGAGCGAGTCACGCCCGATCTGGCCGTACGCGGTCGATTACTTCAACCGGCGTTATGGCCCTGGCGGGTGGAATCCGTCGGTCGTGCTGAGCCTCGCGATCGGGCAAGCCGACAATTCGCAGACGATTCTGAACATGGCGCGCTTCTACAGCGCGCTGGCGACCGACGGCAGCATGGCCAAGCCGGAGCTTGTTAGGCACGCGCCAGAGCGAACAAAGATCTTCGCGCTCACGAGCGATCAGATGGCAGGCGTGCGAGAAGCACTGACGGACGTCGTGTCGACTCGCGGCACGGCGGCCAGCGCGCGTATCGAGGGCGTTGTCGTCGCCGGAAAGACTGGAACCGCGCAGCACCACGAAGTCGGGAAGCCGGACCACGCCTGGTTCGTCGGCTTCGCGCCGTTCGACAGTCCCAAGATCGTGGTTGCCGTCATGGTGGAGTACGGTGCGCACGGATACCTGGCCGCTCGGCTCGCAACGAAGGCGATGTCGTTTTATCTGAAGCAGGCGACGATCGCTCCGCCGACGACAGGCGACGATTGATCTCATGATCAAGCGTGTCGTCGCCGATTGGCCGTTAGTGCTGATCGCGCTGCTCCTGAGTGCCTACGGAATCGCGTCGGTGTACTCGGCCGGTCAGACTGAGGTGTCAGTCGGATACGTGACGGTAGCGTGGAAGCGGCAACTGCTCTGGTTCGGCGCAGGGCTAGTTGGCGCGTTCATCGTGAGCCGTGGGTCGGTGCGCTTTTACGAATGGGTCGCTGACAAGGCGTACTACCTCGGGGTGGCTCTTCTTGCAATCGTGTTGGTGCTCGGGAGCGGCGCCGGCACCGCTTCGAGCATGAAAGGCTGGCTCACGGTCGGCAACGTTAGGCTCGGCCAGCCATCCGAGGTCGCGAAGCTCGCCGTCGTGCTCATGCTCGCAAAAGTGCTCTCAGGGCGACGAGCTGCTCCACGTGCAATGATCGAGCTTTGGCTGCCCGCTCTCGTTGTCGGCGTGCCCTTCGTCCTCATCATGCTCCAACCGGACCTAGGAACTGGGATCGTATTCGTCGGGCTCTTCTTCGCGATGCTGTACTGGTCAGGCGTGTCGGGCTTGCAACTGCTGCTCATCGCGAGTCCGGTGATCAGTCTCATTCTCGCGTTCAGCACGCAGGTCTGGGCGATCTGGTTCGTCCTGCTGTTCTTCCTTGTGTACCGCTATAAGCCGTATTTGCTCGAGGGTGTTGGCGTGATGGTCGCCAACGTCGCGATGGGCATCCTGGCGCCGATTCTCTGGGAAAGTTTGAAGCCGCATCAGCAGCGGCGGCTGCTCGTTTTCTTGAATCCAATGGAAGACCCGCAGGCGTCGGGCTATCACGTCATCCAGTCACAGATCGCGATCGGCTCCGGCGGCTGGATGGGCAAGGGCTTTACGTTAGGCACGCAAAAGCGGCTCGCCTTCCTCCCCGAACAGCACACCGACTTCATTTTCGCCGTCGTTGGGGAGGAGCTTGGCTTCATCGGAGTCACGATCGCGCTGGCGCTATTCCTCGCGCTTTTCCTGCGCGTCGTGCGCATCGCCGGTCGCGCGAATGACTCGTTCTCGAGCCTCGTGGCGTTTGGATTGGCGGCCACCTGGTTTGTGCACGTGATCGTGAACGTGGGGATGACGCTCAACCTGATGCCGATCACAGGAATCCCACTGCCATTTTTCTCTTATGGCGGGTCGTTCATGCTGACATGTTGGCTCGCTGTCGGGATCCTCGTTAGGATATCGTCCGAGGGCCGCGGGCGCGCGGACGCACTCGCTATCTAGCACAGCCAACCCATTAAGATCAAAAGCAAGAGCAACTGAGATCCGGTCAGTTCTTTGCTCTTGATCTTAGCGGCGGTCGCGACGGTAGGCTGCAATACAAAAGCGTGAGCGCGGACGAACGCGGAGTAAAGCAAGACAAACGCGGGCGCTTTGTTTTTTCCTCTTTCACCTCCACTTTCCCCTCCACTGACCGACACGCTCACGCCGCGACAGATACCGTCGTACTCGCATCCGGTCACAACGGAAGTGATCCTGCGTCTCCTGGAGCGCGAGGAATTGGCGGGAAAGAAGATTCTCGATCTCGGCGCCGGGCCAGGTTATTTGACGTGGAAGCTCGACGAGTTTCTGGCGAAGCGCGGCATCGATGGCCGCGACGCAATCACGGCCTGCGATCTTTTTCCCGAGCAGTTCAAGTACGATCGCCTGACGTGCACGTACGGTGACTTCGCCGAGCGGCTGCCGTTTGCGGATCGCGCCTTCGATATCGTGCTCTGCATGGAAGTCATCGAGCACACGCCCGACCAAAAGCACTTGATGGCGGAGATCGCGCGTGTGCTAAAGCCTGGTGGACGCGCGATCGTCACGACGCCTAACACGCTCAACATCAACTCGCGTATCAGATACTTGTTCAGCGGGACGATGCCGCTCTTCGACATCATGCCTGTCAATCAGGCGAATGCGGTTTTCACATCGGGCCACATCAACCCGATCAGCGCGTATTACCT
>CBQVAZ010000461.1:0-3641 GCA_967720205.1 uncultured Gemmatimonadaceae bacterium
GCCGACTCGCTCGCCGAGACGGCGTTCGGGTTCTATGCCGCGACGTCCGGGCGAGGCACATACAGCATCGATACCGTAGGCGCCGTTCGCCGTCCACGTCCCCAAGCGCCGATAATGCTCGTGAAGCGTTCGATGGAGCAGACCGTGCGCGCCGCCGATGCGCGCCTAACGGCCACGCTCGTGAGCGAGAGCTTCACGTATCCGTCCGTAAATATCGTGGCCAAGGTGCAGGGCACAGACGCCGCGCTGCGCAACGAGTACGTGTTGTACAGCGCGCATCAGGACCACGACGGCGTGCGCTTCAACATCGATGGCGACAGCATCTGGAACGGCGCCGACGACAACGCGACCGTGAGCGTCGCGATGCTCGGCATCGCTCGCGCACTCGTTAAGAATCGCACCAAACGACCGGCTCTGATTGTGTGGCACGGAGCCGAGGAGCGTGGCTTGTTAGGCTCGCGCTGGCATTCGATGTTCCCAGTCATACCGCGCGAGCAGATCGCGGCGGTGCTGAATGCGGATATGATCGGGCGCAACAATCCCGATTCGGCGGCGCTGTTAGGCGCTCAACCGCCGCATCGCAACTCGACCGATCTCGTGGAGCTGGCGCTGCGCGCGAACGACCTCACGTCCAAGTTCGCGCTGGACACACTGTGGGATCGTCCGACGCATCCCGAAGGTTGGTACTTCCGCAGCGATCACTTGCCCTACGCTCGGCTCAACATTCCGGCGATCGAGTACTCGACCAACTTGCATCCGGACTATCACACGCCGAAGGACGAGCCGGATCGGATCGACATCGATAAGCTGCGGCGCATGACGCAGTGGATGTACGCGACTGGTTGGCTCGTGGGGAATGCGGCGCAGCGTCCGCGTGTGGATCCGGGGTTCAAGCTGGAGCGGTGATCGGCGGCGCGCCCTCGGCTCCGTATCCGATCGCTTCCTGCTCTTTGACGGTGAGCGGGGCGAGCCCTTCGTAGATCTGATCGATAGTTAGCGCGACCTCGGGGCAAAGGAGCCTGATCATTCCCTCGCCCCGGAGTTCCTCTTGCGCCCACTCACCGGTCGCTGCGCGCCAATGCCTAACGACGCGGCGCCCCGCTTGCTCGACGATGAGATAGCACTGCAGCGAATCAATGCTGCGATACGCCTCCAACTTGGCTGTGCGATCCGATCGAGCTGTGGATGGGGAAGTGACTTCGACAAGTAGGCATGGCTGGTGCACCATGTGAGTGTCCCTGTCAGTCGTGCTGCAGGTGACAACCAGGTCGGGGTAGTATATGTCGTCACGAAGGCGAAGCTTCACACCTTCGAAATAAACGCGGCAGGGTCCGCCGGTGGCGGCTATCCGCAGCCGTGCGTAGATGTTCCCGACTATGTCATGATGGCGCAGACTCGCGCCGACCATCGCGTACACTTCGCCGTCCACGTACTCATATCGCACGGGCGAAGTCGCTTCGAACTCGAGGTACTCTGCGAGCGTCAGCGGTCTATTCGGGATGATCGGCGACGCCATACGCCGAGTATATCGCATCGAGAAAGATGATGCGACTGCAGAAATGCGACATCTCGCGGAGCGTCGGCAACCGAGATTCATGTCAGCTCGCTGAATGCATGAGGGCGGGTATTGAAGCCGAAGTTCCTAGCGAGGTTAAAGGCAGCGAGCCAGTATTTGCCCACATGTCCCGCAGCCATCTTCTCGTAGCGCTGATCTGCGCGGCGTGCGCCGGGCCAGGTCCACGCGGCACCACGATCACGAATGTCAGCATCGTCGACGGTACTGGGTCTCCGGCATACTCGGGCGCCGTGCGTTTCGTCGGCGACTCGATCGTAGCTGTCGGACCGTCGCTCAAGGCCGAGCCTAACGATTCGATCGTGGATGGCAAGGGGCTGACGCTGGTGCCAGGATTCATCGACACACACAGTCACCACGACGATGGTCTCCTCCAAACGCCCGACGCGCTCGCCGCAGTCAGCCAAGGAATAACGACGATCATCGCCGGTCAGGATGGGTACCATCCGCTGCCGCTCAAGGCCACGCTCGATTCACTGAGCGCCACACCGCCTGCTGTGAACATCGCGTTCTATATTGGCCACGGGGCGCTACGCTCGGCCGTGATGGGCGACGACTTCAAGCGCAAAGCCACGGCAACGGAAGTCGATTCGATGGCTGCTTTGCTGCGCAGCGAACTACTCGCCGGAGGGCTCGGCCTCTCGTCCGGCCTCGAATACGACCCGGGAATCTACTCCGACCCGAGCGAGGTGATGACGCTGGCCAAGGTGACTGCCGCGTTAGGCGGTCGCTACATCAGTCACATCCGCAGCGAAGACCGCTGGTTCTGGCAGGCCGTGGACGAGATCATCGCGATCGGTCGCGAAGCCAAGCTGCCCGTTCAGATCAGCCACATGAAACTCGGCATGATCCCGCTCTGGGGACAAGCCGATAGCCTCATTCACGTGCTCGATCGCGCGCGAGCGAGTGGCGTCGAGATCACGGCCGATGTCTACCCGTACCCGTACTGGCAGTCGACGCTGACTGTGCTGTACCCGAAGCGCGACTTCGAGAATGTGGCAGAGACAGAACGCATATTGCGCGAGATCGCGAAGCCCGAGGGTCTGTTGTTAGGCAGCTACGCTCCGAACCCGGCATACGCGGGAAAGACTGTCGCCGAGATCGCCGCGCTGCGCCGAGAGCCGCCGAGTCGCACGCTCATTACGCTCATCCGCGATGCCAATAAGATGCGAGAGAATCGTAAGGCGCAGGCGGAGAATGGCGTCGTGTCGGGCGAAGTCGAGAGCGTAATCGCGACGGGCATGGACGAGCCGGATATCCAGAAGATTCTCGCGTGGCCGCACAGCAACGTCTGCTCTGACGGCGCGCTGGATGGTGCGCATCCGCGTGGCTTCGGCGCGTTCCCAAGGATCCTCGCTAAGTACGTGCGATCCGAGCATGCCCTAACGCTCGAGGATGCCGTGAGGAAGATGACCAGTCTGGCGGCTGAACACGTGGGCCTCGTTGGGCGTGGCAAGATCGCGCCCGGATACCACGCGGACCTGACGTTGTTCGATCCCGCGACAGTGCAGGATCGCTCGACGCCGAAGGAGCCGCACCTAACGTCGAATGGCATCGCAGCAGTGTGGGTCAACGGGCGACCGGTATGGAACGACGGTAAAGTGACGGAGCAACGACCAGGACGAGTGCTCAAGCGTCAGTCGGCGACGGCACCGGACCGCGTAGCACAGTAGATACCTAACGAGGAGTCGCATTATGCAACGGTTCTGCGCTTGGTGCGCGCTCGTCATCCCGCTCACTGCGTTCGTCTCGCTCGAGCTGCGCGGGCAGGAGCTGGGGAGGCGGCCGACGACGTGGAGCCGAGATTCGATCACCGCGAAACTCGCGGACCTCCGCAAGATTCACGCGCCGGAGGGGATCGAGGTTCTCGAGCAGATCGACGTCGGTGGCACCAAGCAGTGGATCTCCATCCGCGGCCTGAACAAGGCCAACCCTGTGCTGCTGATGATCCACGGCGGTCCAGGCAGTCCTGTGATGGCGATGAGTTGGGCGTTCCAGAAACCGTGGGAGGACTTCTTCACTGTGGTCCAGTGGGATCAGCGCGGGATGGGGAAGAACTTCGCCGGCA
>CBQVAZ010000462.1:0-3633 GCA_967720205.1 uncultured Gemmatimonadaceae bacterium
TGATCCGGTCAATCCGCAAAATCCGTTTGATCCGTATGGGCTTTGTTCTTTAGTTCTGCCAGCACGCATAGCGAAAGGCCAGCAAGAGAGATCACTTTACGGCTGGGTAACGCCACCGCCGCATTTCTCTTCCTTGCCCCGACCCATGCTAACGCTGATTCGAAACACAGCTTTCGCTTCGATCCTTCTTGCCCACGCGGCAATAGCGCTAGGTCAACAGGCGCCGCCGGCAGCGAGTCGCGCCGCCACAGCTCCAGCCGCTCGCGACAGCGGCCGTGTGGCAGGCGACAGCGCCGGCGGCCGGCGTGCCGCGACGGCCACGCCCCGAGACATCGTCGCGATGACTGAGCTGCCGCCGGTCGTGCAGCGAAAGTCGATCAACGCGCGCGGGCAGACGATCAGTTACTCGTCGAGCGCCGGCATGCTGCCGATAAGAAACACAGAGACTGGCGTCGTCGAAGGCGGAATGTTCTACATCGCGTACAATAAGGAAGGCACAAACCACGCGACGCGCCCGATCAGCTTCATCTTCAACGGTGGGCCGGGGTCGTCTTCGGTGTGGCTGCACCTCGGAGCGTGGGGACCGAAGCGCGTACGATTGCTGCCGGACGGTGACGCGCCGCCTCCGCCGTACACGTTCGAAGACAACCCGCACACGCTGCTCGATCAGACCGACCTTGTGTTCATCGATCCGATCGGCACCGGATACAGTCGCGCGGCAAGCGCGCAGTTAGGCACGCGATTCTTCGGACTCGAGGAGGATCTTCGCTCGGTCGCCGAGTTCATTCGCCTTTACCTAACGCGATTCGATCGCATGGGGTCGCCCAAGTTCATCGGCGGCGAGAGCTACGGCACCACACGCGCGGCGGGCCTTTCCGGCGTTCTCGCGAGCGCGGGCATAACGATGAACGGCGTGATGTTGATCTCGACCGTCCTCAACTTCGGCTACTCCTCGCAGACGAGGGGCAACGATCTCGGCTTCGTCAATTTCCTGCCGCACTACACCGCGACGGCGTGGTTCCACAAGAAACTGCCTAACGACTTACAACAGCTCCCACTCGAGCAGGTGCTTCCACAAGCCGAGAAGTGGGCCACGACGGACTACGCTGCCGCCCTAACGAAGGGGAATAAGCTCACAGCCGCCGAATTGAGCGCTGCAGCCGAGCAGATGGCGCGCTTTACCGGCCTAACGAAAAGCGTCGCCGAGGAGAATGATCTCCGCGTCAACCTCGGCACGTTCGATGGCGAGCTGCTCAAGGACAGGCGGCAGCAAGTCGGCCGTCTCGACAGCCGCTTTACCGGATTTGCGCCGAACCTCGCCGGCGGCGGTGGCCCAGGAGGTGGCGGCGGCGTCGGCGATCCGAGCATGTCAATCATTCGGAACACGTTTACGCCGGTCTTCACCGACTACGCGCGCCGCGAACTGAACTACAGGAACGAGGAGACCTACTACATCCTCGGCGGCGGCATCGGCCCATGGAATTATCCGCAGAACACGTACGCGACCGTTGTGCCGCACCTCGAGCGCGCCTTTGCCATCAATCCGTACATGAAGCTTTTCGTCGCTGAGGGATACTACGACGGCGCGACACCGTACTACGGCGCGGAATACACGCTTTCACACATGTCAGTGGATCCTACCGTCGCAAAGCAGAACATCACGGTGGAGCGCTATACAGCCGGTCACATGATGTACATCGATGAGCCATCGGCGAAGAAGCTCCGGAGCGACCTTGCAAAGTTCTACGATAACGCGCTGAGACAGCAGGCGATTCCGTAAAAGCTGTCATTGAGACTGTGCTTGCTTTCGAACACGGACTGAGCGGCGCACAGCCGCGGCGCGCGTGAGGGTCGCCGGCCGGCTCGTTGTTGGATCGCTGGTCATCATCGCCGTCTTTGCGCTGCTCGTGGTGTTCACGCTCGAGCGAAGGCTGCGCGTTCGTCTCACCGACCAAACCACGAGCACGCTGCTGCGCGAAGCGCGTCTCATCAGTCAGCGGTGGGTGTCTGGCAGTGATCCGGAGGCTATCGCAGACGCCGCGGGCGGCGCGTTAGGCGTCCGCGTCACGCTCGTTGACTCCACTGGTCGAGTCGTGGGCGACTCCGAGTTCGACGAGCCGGCGCTTTCGCGTTTGGAGAACCACGCGAACCGGCCGGAAGTCGCGGCCGCGCGCGCGAGCGGAAGCGGCACGGCGCGCAGACTGAGTCCGTCCGCTGGAGACATCGAGTTGTACGCTGCCGTGCGCGCTCCGCTAGGCGTCACGCGAACGTCAATCTCGACGAGCGCCCTCGAGCAGGTGCTCGCCGCGCAATTGCGAGACGTGGTTCCTGTCGCGGCACTCGTGGCGCTGATAGCAGCTGCACTCGTGGCAGTCGCAGCCCGAGGATTTGTGCGTCCCATCGTCGCTTTGCGCGACGAAACTCGTGCGATCGCGGCCGGTGATCTCTCGCGCCGCCCCGCGCTGGACGCGCCGGCGGAGATCGGCGATCTCGCGACTTCGATCCACCGCATGCGTGAACAGCTCGCCGTCCGACTTGCGGCACTCGAAGCCGACGAGGCGCTGTTCGATGCGGTGAGCGCCTCGCTCAACGAAGGACTCATCGCCGTGAACGGACGATCCGACGTGGTACGCATCAACGCTCGTGCGCGCGAGCTACTGAGCTTGCGCGAACCTGTTCCCTTCTCTGCCGATCGCTTGCCGCGCGATCGGATGTTTCGTGACGCGCTTTCGGCTGTGCGATCGAAGGAGCTGGTAGACGGCTTGGAGCTCGACATTGGGGAACGCACGGTGGAGCTCACGGGACGACCTCTGGTGGACGGCGGTGCCGTTCTCGCGTTCTTCGACGTGACGCGGCTGCGCCAGCTCGAGCGCGTGCGGCGCGACTTCGTGGCGAACGTGTCACACGAGCTCAAAACGCCGCTGACGGTCATCGGTGGCGTCGCCGAAACGCTGATGGACAACAGCCTAACGCCTGACGAACGGCGCCGATTCGCGGACATGATCGTCGCCAACACGCGGCGCATGCACCGTCTGGTGGATGACCTCCTCGACCTATCTCGCATCGAGTCGGGCGGCTGGCGCCCTGCTCCGTCTGCCGTGGAGCTACCCGCTGTCGTAGCTGAAGTGTTCGCCGCGGTGCGCCCGCGAGTGGAGGGCCGCGGCGTTGCCCTGGTGTCGGATGTTCCGAACGACGCCTCCGCACCTTACGCGGATCCCACGGCGCTACGGCAAGTGATTAGCAACCTGGTTGACAATGCCGTTAGGCACACGGCCCATGGGTCAGTCCGCGTAGCCGCCCGCGCCGAAGGGAACGGCGTCGCGATACGCGTGAGCGACACGGGCGACGGGATCGCGCCAGAGCACCTCCCGCGCATCTTCGAACGCTTCTACCGTGTGGATGCCGCGAGATCGCGAGCCGAGGGTGGGACCGGACTAGGCCTGGCAATCGTCAGGCACCTCGTCGAAGCGCACGGCGGCACAGTGTCGGCCGAGAGCACCGTCGGCACGGGAACGACGATCTCAAGTTTTTTTCCAGATCGAGGCGCCTCATAGAGCGCTGACCTAACGCGGTGTAAAAACAACTAAAGCTGTCAGATACCAGTCCACAGTTCGAAGCTGTCAGCAAGCGAAA
>CBQVAZ010000463.1:0-3632 GCA_967720205.1 uncultured Gemmatimonadaceae bacterium
GTCCGTTCCATCGACGTGGAGTCGCAAGCTTGGCGCGTCATGCTGCAGAAGAGTCTCAAGCCAGTTACGTTCGTGCTCGGCGCGGGACGCGACCGCTACAACACGGCCGCGACCGCAGAAGTGGAGGTAAGTGTGGCCGGGAACGTCTTCCGTTCCACCGACATCAGCGCCAGCCAGCGGCTTGACCGCGATAACATCTTCGCGGACATCGCCGTGAACCTCTCCGTAGTCAAATTGGCCGGAGAGATCGGATACGTGCGTGGCGGCGCGATCGATCCGTACAACCAGTTTGGGTCCTCACGCGCGGACCAGGCGCATTCCTACGGTTCGCTGGGGATCCGTCTAACGTTCTGAGTGACACCTAACGAGCGCGCGGCACACGACGAATCGGATCTTCCGTTCATGCGCCGCGCGCTCGAGCTGGCCGAGCGCGGTTGGGGTCATACCGCCCCAAATCCAATGGTTGGCGCCGTCGTTGTGCGTGACGGAGAAATTGTGGGCGAGGGATACCACGCCGAATTCGGCGGTCCCCACGCAGAGGTAGTCGCCCTGCAGAACGCTGGTAACAAGGCGCGCGGCGCGACACTGTACGTCACGCTCGAGCCATGCGCGCACACCGGAAAAACGCCACCGTGCACCGATGCCGTGCTGGCGGCCGGCATTAGACGAGTCGTCGCTGCCGTTGAAGATCCCAACCCGACGGCGCGGGGCGGCGCCAAGAAACTGCGCAAGGCAGGGGTCGACGTCACGTTAGGTGTGCTCGAGGCCGAAGCGCGCGAGCAGAACGTGATCTACTTCCACGGCGCCGAATTCTATCGGCCGTTCGTGACGCTCAAGCTCGCCGTGTCGAGTGAAGGAGCGATCGCAGACGAAGCGCGCACGCCGCGTTGGATAACTGGCGAAGAGGCGCGGCGAGAGGTGCATCGTTTGCGAGCGGGGTACGACGCCATTGCCGTTGGACTCGGCACGGCGCTCACCGACGATCCGCTGCTGACCGTGAGGGACGCGCCCCAGCCTCGGAAACCTCCTGTCCGCGTAGTTTTTTCGCGCGGCGGAAAGCTCTCGCCGTCGAGTCGACTCGTAGCGACAGCGCGCGACGTCCCGGTGATCCTCATGGTGATGCGCATCGATCCGGAGCAACGAGCCACGCTGACCGCGGCGGGCGTTACCGTGCTCGAGGTGCGCGACCTCAACGACGGGCTCCTCGAGCTGGCATCCAGAGGGATCAGATCCGTGCTGCTAGAAGGCGGAGCACGCATCGCTGGGGCCGCGCTCCGTGCCGGGGTCGTGGACCGAATCGTTATGTTTGAGACCAAGGTGAAGCTCGGACGCGACGGCGTTATGGCCTTCGCCTTCGCGCCGCCCGAGCTGGCCGCACCTGGCCCCAAGTGGAAGATTGTGCGGCAAGCGCAGTTGGGTGATGATTCCATGACAGTGTACGCCCAGTCAGGTATGTGATGTTTACAGGACTCGTGGACAGCATTGGTGTAGTCGAAGCAGCGCGGCCGTCTCCGGCCGGGCTCGAGCTTCGTGTCGCCTGCCCCTATTCCGACCTGATCCAGGGTGAGAGCATCGCTTTGAACGGAGCCTGTCTCACCGTGCGAGAGATCGTGCAGGGCGGGTTCTTGACTGCTGCTATGGAGACGACCCGCTCGCGTACGACGATGTCGCGCTGGCGCGCGGGAACGCGCGTGAACCTCGAGCGCGCGCTCAGGGCTGGCGACCGGCTGGGCGGCCACATTGTGCAAGGGCACGTGGATGTCGTTGGTCGTGTGGTCGCTGTGCGCGAGGGCGATGACGCGCTGCTCGTCGACGTTGATGTCGGTGTCGAGCTGGATGAACTGCTGATACCGCACGGATCCATTACAATCGATGGCGTCAGCCTAACGATCAACGCGACGCCGGCGCCATCTGTCGCTCAAGTGGCGCTCATCGAATACACGCGCACCCATACGACGCTTGGCGTGATTGCCGAGAATGATCTCGTGAACGTGGAGGGAGACGTGATCGGGAAGTACGTTAGGCGCCTCCTGTCCGCACATTTAGACCTCAAGCCTTAGACCATAGACCTATGTCGTTCGGTACCGTCGAACAGGCCATCGAAGATATCCGGGCAGGCAAATTCGTCGTTGTAGCAGATGACGAAGCTCGCGAAAATGAAGGAGACCTGATCTGCGCCGCTGAGTTGATCACGGCCGAGAAGGTGAACTTCATGCTGCACGCCAAGGGGATGATCTGCCTGGCGCTCACCGCGGATCGCATCAAGGCGCTCGAGCTGCCGATGCAGAGCGAGGAGACCGAGAATACCGAAGCGATGCGGACCGCCTTCACAGTGAGCATCGATGCGGCGGGGAAGTTTGGCGTGACGACTGGCATTTCAGCCGCGGACCGCGCGACCACAATTCGCGTGGCGGCTGACGCGCGGACGACACCCGCTGAGCTCAGACGCCCAGGGCACGTGCATCCACTCAAGGCGCGCGATGGCGGTGTTCTGCAGCGCGTCGGTCACACCGAGGCAGCCGTCGACCTCTGCCGACTCGCTGGCCTAACGCCTGCCGGCGTGCTCTGCGAGATCCTCGACGACAGCGGCGTAATGATGCGGCGCGATGGCTTGGAAGCCTACGCCAAGGAGCACGGGCTCACGTTCATCACGGTCGCCGATCTCGTGGCGCACAGGCTGAAGCACGAGCGCCTCGTGCATCGCGTCGCCGAAGCGACGCTCCCTGTTGAAGCTCCGCCGAGCGAGTGGAAGATCATTGGCTATCGCAACGACGTCGACAGCGCAGAGCACGTCGCGTTGGTGTACGGCGACGTGGGCGACGGGCAGAACGTGATGGTGCGCATGCATTCCAAGTGCCTAACGGGCGACGTCTTCCACTCGCGGCGCTGTGATTGCGGCTGGCAACTCATGGCAGCGATGGACGCGATCGTGCGCGAAGGCCGCGGCGTCGTCGTCTACCTGGATCAGGAGGGACGCGGCATCGGCCTTCTCAACAAGCTCAAGGCCTATGCGCTGCAGGACGCCGGACACGACACCGTAGAAGCGAACGAGGCGTTAGGCTTCAAGCCCGATCTCCGAAGCTACGGCATCGGGACGCAGATCCTGCTCGACCTGGGGCTCAAGTCGGTGCGGCTCCTGACGAACAACCCCAAGAAGCTCGTCGGCCTCAAAGGCTACGGACTGGAAGTCGTCGATCGCGTGCGCATCGAAGCGCCGGCCACCGACGCCAACGCGGGGTACCTCAACGCCAAGCGCCTCAAGCTTGGCCACATGCTCGCGTCGTAGATGGCGGAGTTCAGCGGCTCGCCTAACGGCGCCGGTCGGCGCTGCGCCGTGGTCGCGAGCCGGTTCAACGAGTCCGTCACACAGCGCCTCGTCGAAGGCGCGCTCGACGCGCTCACACGCCATGGCGTCGCGTTCGACGACGCCGACGTGATCTGGGTGCCAGGTGCATGGGAGCTTCCCGGCGCCGTGCGCCATATCGCCGCGACTGAGCGCTACGATGCGGTAGTCGCCGTAGGCGCCGTGATCAGAGGCGAGACGCCGCACTTCGATTACATCTCGAACGAGGCCGCACGCGGCCTCTCTCAAGCGATCGCTGAGTTCGATCTGCCGATTGGCTTCGGACTCC
>CBQVAZ010000464.1:0-3625 GCA_967720205.1 uncultured Gemmatimonadaceae bacterium
GAGTTCGATCGTGCGTACATGGACGAAATGGTAAACGCCCATCAGCAAGTGCTCGATCTCGTGCGTCAGTTGCAGAGTAGCGGGCAGAGTGCGCAGTGGAGCAGCACGGACACCACTAAAGCAGGATCAGTGGCGCAGTATCTGAACCAGAAGGTGAGCGGCGTCGAAAAACACCTCGACCGAGCGCGCACAGTTCAGAGCAGTCTCGCGAGCGACACGACGCGCACGCCGTAACGCCGCAGGGCAGCCGAGCATCCGTCGGCTTGGCGTAATGGGCATATGCGCATCGCTCAGATTGCACCTTTGTACGAGAGTGTGCCGCCGCGACAGTACGGCGGCACCGAGCGCGTCGTGTCCTACCTGACCGAGGAACTTGTTAGGCTGGGACACGACGTGACTCTCTTCGCCACCGGCGACTCAGTAACGTCGGCGCGGCTCGTCGCCAGCCGGGCAACGGCTCTGCGCGAGGCCGCCGCGGAAGGCGTGATCGATGACTTCACCGCGCCACACGTACTTGCGTTAGGCGAGATCATCAATCGCGCCAGCGAATTTGACGTATTGCATTATCACAATGGATATCTGCACTTCCCGATGAGCCGACTTCTGCGTGTGCCGTACGTGACAACGATGCACGGACGACTCGACTTGCCGGGTTTGCAGCCGCTCTTTCGTGAGTTCAGAGATGCGCCGCTCGTTTCCATTTCCAACCACCAGCGCGAGCCGCTGGCCTTCGCGAATTGGGCGGCGACGGTGTACCACGGTCTCCCGCCGGACCTGTTGAGCCTTGGCACTGGCCACGGAGGCTATCTCGCCTTTCTCGGACGGATTTCTCCTGAGAAGCGCGTTGACCGCGCCATCCAGGTGGCCGAGCGAGTAGGAGTGGAGCTTCGCATCGCGGCCAAGGTCGATGATGTCGATCGGGTATACTACGAAGAGCGCATCCGCCCGATGCTGCAACACTCGCGGGTGAGATTCATCGGCGAGATCGGCGAAACGGAGAAGTCAGAGTTCCTGGGGAACGCTCGTGCGTTGCTCTTCCCGATCGAATGGCCGGAGCCGTTCGGACTCGTTATGGTCGAAGCAATGGCGTGCGGGACGCCTGTGATCGCGTTCCGGCGAGGATCCGTACCCGAAATCATCGCCGATGGAGAGACAGGCTTCATCGTGGATAGCGTAGATGGCGCAGTAGCGGCCGTGCAGCGTCTCGAGACGCTCGACCGTGCGCAATGCCGTCGCGTGTTCGAAGCGCGTTTCCTGGCACGGCGGATGGCCGAAGAATACCTCGCGGTTTACCGTCGGTTGACATGGGAACGCGACGCAGCCGCGGCGTAACGGCACTGGCGGCCGAGCCTAACGCCGCTGAGCGCGACCATCAGTGGTCGGTGGAGAGCGCCGCTCTCACCGACGATCGCACGCGTGTACTCAAGTCACAGGACACATTCGGCGTCTTCGACCGGTACGGCGACGTTAGGTACATCGCGGGGAGTCAGTACGGTTTGTATCACGACGGGACACGTTTCCTGTCGCAATTCGTGTTGACGCTGGAGGGCCATCAGCCGGTCCTCCTGAACTCGTGGGTCAAAGCGGACAACAGCGTGTTGATCGTGGAGATGACAACGCCGGACAGGTACGAGGGGGACCGACTCAGGTTCCGGAAAGACACGTTGCACGTCTTTCGGGCGCGCGTGTTACGAGACGGCGCGCTGCACGAGCACGTTCGCCTGATGAACTACGGCGACGTTGTCATGAGCATCACGCTCGCCCTCGATTTCGGAGCCGACTACGCCGATGTCTTCGAAGTGCGCGGTGTGCGGCGCCAGCAACGCGGTCGTCACTTGCCAACGCGGCTCGGCGACTGCGAGGCCACGCTGGGATATCACGGCCTCGATGACGTTAGGCGGTATACGCGGATCGTCTTCGATCGGCAGCCGGACGTCATGGACGAGGACTCCGCGGAGTTTCGGCTGGAGCTCGAGCCGCAAGCATCGTACGAACTTTCCATGAGCGTGAGTTGTGAGCTGAACAACGAACGCCGCGTCCTGCCGAGCTATCGCGCAGCACTCGAGAGCAGCAGCAGGGAGCATGACGCGCAGCGCGCCGCGTCTGCCTTTGTGGAGACGTCGCACGCGCAGTTCAACGAGTGGATCGACAGATCGTTCGTGGATCTGCACATGCTCACGACTGTTACGCCGCAAGGCCCGTATCCGTACGCCGGCGTCCCGTGGTTCTCCACGCCGTTCGGCCGCGATGGAATCATCACCGCGCTGCAGATGTTATGGGTGGCGCCAAACCTGGCGCGCGGAGTGCTGAGCTTCCTGGCCGAGCATCAGGCAACCCGCGTCGTGCCGGAGCAGGACGCCGAACCGGGCAAGATCTTGCACGAGTTGCGCCTGGGCGAGATGGCCGCGTTAGGCGAAGTACCGTTCGCGCGGTACTATGGCAGCGTCGACTCGACGCCGCTCTTCGTCATGCTGGCCGGCGCGTATTTCGACCGTACGGGGGACCTCGACTTCATAAGGAAACTGTGGCCGCACATCAGCGCGGCGTTGAGCTGGATCGATCGCTATGGCGATCGCGATCGGGATGGATACGTGGAGTACGAACGAGCGAGCTCGCGCGGGCTGGTTCAGCAGGGATGGAAAGACTCGTACGACGCGGTGTTTCATGCGGACGGTTCGTTCGCCGTCGGACCGATCGCGCTGTGTGAAGTGCAGGGTTACGTCTATGCGGCGAAACGCGCCGCCGCGATGCTCGCCGAACGACTGGGCGATCGCGAGTCGAGCGCCACGCTCACGCGTCAGGCGATCGAACTGCGCGCCAAGTTCAACCAAGATTTCTGGTGCGAGGAGTTAGGCACCTACGCGCTCGCGCTGGACGGTGTAAAGCGGGCGTGCCGAGTGCGGACGTCGAACGCGGGTCAAGCGTTGGCCACGGGCATCGTGAATCATGAACACGCTGGCCAGCTTGCCATGACTCTTATGGCTGAAACGTCGTTCAATGGTTGGGGCGTGCGCACGGTCGCGTCGACCGAGTCGCGCTTCAATCCGATGTCGTATCACAACGGCTCGTTATGGCCGCACGACAATGCGATGGTGGCGTCGGGGCTCGCGCGCTATGGGTTCAAGGATCAGGCGGTGCGGATTCTGACGGGACTTTTCGAAGCCAGCACGTTCATGGATCTGAACCGCCTGCCGGAATTGTTCTGCGGCTTTCCACGTTATGCGGGGCAAGGGCCGACGTTGTATCCAGTGGCGTGCTCCCCGCAGGCGTGGGCGAGCGGCGCCGTCTTTCAACTGCTGTATGCGTGCATCGGCCTCACGTTTTCGCCGGCCAAGCCGCAACTGCTGTTCGAGCATCCAGTGCTGCCGGAGTACTTGAAGTGGGTGAACGTGCACAACCTTCATGTCGGTGACGGCTCCGTCGACCTGATGCTCACGCGGCACGCATACGACGTGAGCATCAACGTGACGAAGAAGGTTGGGAATGTGGATGTGGCGATACTGGTATAGGGGATAGGGGATAGGGGATAGGGGGTTAGGGCGGCGGCGCTCCCAAAGCAGTGAGGCGCGTGCGCGCCTGCCGGTCGTTAGGCGCGATTGCGAGCACCTTCTTGTACGTCTCGATT
>CBQVAZ010000465.1:0-3624 GCA_967720205.1 uncultured Gemmatimonadaceae bacterium
ATGCGAGCTTGGATGTGCCCGACGCTCACGCCGTAGTTCACGATCTGCCCAGGCTCGCGCGACTTGTACCAGTCCGCGACGTTCGCCGTCCCCACCTCCAGCTCGAGCGCCGACGTTACGCAATCGCGAACCATCAGCCCATACGACTCTTCCTGCTGGCCGTGCTCGTGCAAATCGATGAAGCCCGGCGCGACGACGAGATTGGTCGCGTCGATCGTCGTGGCCCCCTTGAGCGGACTCTCTGAGATCGCAGCGATACTATCGCCGCTGATTCCAACGTGGCGCACAGCATCGAGTCCCGACTCGGGATCAATCACACGACCATTCGCGACGACGAGGTCATACGTCGGTGCGGGAGCGCAGGCAGTCACCACCGCGCTCGAGATCGTGAGCAACCGTTTCGTTAGGCGCAGCAACGCAAACTCCAGGCTCCGGGGGTCAAAAGCAATTTTGCCACTGATCTTCGCAGGTTAACGCCGATCAGTTGAAGAAAATAGAACATGCCGTTTCCGCGTGAACCCGCGTTCATCCGTGGCAAAGACTTGGTGCTTTTCACATGACATTCGCTTATCAGTTTCTGTCCGTACCTACGCTGTTCTCCAGCTTGTCCAGTCCGCGGATGAGTCGCGTGAAGAATCCAACCGAGGTCGCATAGTCGCGAATCGCCACGCGTTCATTGACCCCGTGCACGCGCGACCTGTCCCCTTCACCTAACGGGATCGGCAGGAAACGGAAAACACGATCGCTGTGCGCTCCCCAGTATTTGGCGTCCGTGCCACCCATCACGAGATAGGGAATCACAGGAGGCCGCTCGTTGGGAAGCATCGCGCCGATCGTGCTGACCAGCAGCTGGTACGCGGGCGAGCGCACGTTGGACACTGGGGACGGATCCACGCCAACACTGTCCAATAACGCCACGACAACCTGCGAGTCGGCGACAACCTCCGTCACACGCTTCATCACGGTGGCGACGGTCTCCCCCGGCAGAATACGGAAGTTGACGACGGCGTTCGCTTCGGGAGGCAGCACGTTGTCTTTGATGCCGGCGCTCAACATCGTCGGTGAAGTGGTCGTGTGCTGCAGCGCGGCGCCTAACGGGTTCTCCGCCATCCCTCGCCGTACCAGTGGCTCTGTGATCCACAGATTGGCGAGCAGCAGACGGCGCGAGAACGGCATGTACGGCGTCATCGCCTCGACCATGCTGCGCGTCGGTCCTTCCAGACGCGACGGGAACTGATTCGCCTCCAGCTTCGCGATCGCTCGGCTCAGCGCACCGATTGCCGTGCGTCCGGTCGGCATCGACGAGTGACCGCCTTCAGCGAGCGCTTTGAGACGCAGGCTGACGTACCCTTTTTCCGCGATCCCCACGATCGCGGCTCGCTGCGTGAGGCCCGGCATGAGATTGGCCGCCATGAAGCCTCCTTCATCGAGCACCAGCGCCGGACTTACACCGCGCCTAACAAGCGTGTCGACGATGACCTTGGCGCCGTAGCGGCCGCCCACTTCTTCATCGTGCCCGAAGGTGAGGTACACAGTGCGCGCTGGCGTGAAGCCGGCGACTATGAGCCCTTCGACTGCCTCGAGGATCGCGAGCACCGTTGTCTTGTCGTCGAGCGTCCCGCGACCCCACACGTGGCCCTCAGCCGTATCGCCTGAAAACGGCGCGTGAGTCCACTCTTTGAGATTCGGCTCCGGCACCGGCACGACATCCATGTGCCCCATCAGCACGACCGGAGCGAGCGAAGTGTCGGTCCCCTTCCACGTATATAGAAGGCTCAAGCCGCCGAGCACTTCTCTCGTTAGGGTCGCGTGCACTCGCGGGAAGGATGTCGCGAGGTGCTGGTGCAGTCCCAGGAAAGCCGCCGTATCGATCGGCGCACCCGAGGCGAGAGATACAGTCGGAAACCTGACCGCCCCCGCGAGGCGCTGCGCGGCGGCGAGCGTATCGACTGCAATCGCCTCGGACGTAGCGATCGGCGCACTTGTCGGTGACGGAACTCGCCACGCGCGAAATGCCATGACACCGAACAGGACGATCAGCAGAACGCAGACAAAAGCCAGGAAGCGCTTCATTCGGGCTCCGTTAGAAGAGCGTCTGCGAATGTGCGGAAGCGGGGTCGGCCACGCCAGCCAATTCGTGACAAGCAAGCGGCAACCAGTTGCCAACCAAATCATCGGTGCCTCTGTCCTATCGCCTGTCTCGCTAGACGGGAAACCCTATGCGCTGTCGAGTCTTAGCTCTTACTGCCGTCGTTTGTGCGCTCCCCTTCCGCGCCGAGTCGCAAGCCGCCCGGACGAGCAACGTATCAGCTGTAGCGGTACGGGCCTCACAACCTCCGAACATCGACGGACGTGGTGATGACGCGGTCTGGCAACGCGCTCCCAAATTCTCCGAGTTCCGTCAATTCCAGCCGCGCGCCGATACGACGCCGTCGCTCAAGACTGAATTTCAGGTCGCGTACGACGAGAAACATCTCTTCGCGTTCGTGCGCATGTTCGACCCACATCCCGACAGCATCATGCACGCGCTGTCGCGGCGCGACGTACGCGGTCCTTCGGATCAGATCAAACTGATCATCGATTCCTACGATGACAAACGCACGGGTTTCCAGTTCGCCGTCAATCCCGACGGCGTGAAGCGTGACTATTCCATCAGCAACGACGGCAACGAAGACGACTCCTGGAATGGAATCTGGGACGTTGAAACGACTGTCGATTCGTTAGGCTGGACAGCCGAGTTCCGCATCCCGCTCTCGCAGCTGCGCTATGCCCCGAGCCCGTCGCACACGTTCGGCTTTGGTGTCTGGCGCGATATCGAGCGCTACGCAGAGCGCGTCTCCTGGCCGACATATTCGCCGACGCGCAACGGCCTCGTCTCGCAGATTGGGCGCCTGACAGGCATTGAGGGAATCACGACGGCGCGGCGCCTCGAGCTCACGCCGTACACGGTCACGAAAAACGTGCAGCAGGCGCTGCCTAACTCGCGCTACAACCGCGACCAGCAGATCACGGCGGGCGCGGACCTCAAGTTCGGCATCACGCCTAACGTCACGCTCGACGCCACCGTGAACCCCGACTTCGGGCAGGTCGAGGCGGACCCCGCTGTCGTCAACCTCACGGCATTCGAGACGTTCTTCGAGGAGCGACGTCCCTTCTTCGTCGAAGGAACCGGTCTGTATCAATTCCAGCTGAATTGCTTCATCGTCGTCGACTGCAGTACAAACGAGGGACTCTTCTATTCGCGCCGCATCGGACGTTCGCCGAGCCTGAGCGGACTCTATGGTGACGCAACTACTCCGACGTCTACTTCCATTATCGCAGCGACGAAGCTGACAGGTCGTAGCCGCGGTGGACTGTCCTTCGGTCTCCTCGATGCTGCAACCAAAGAAGTCGAGGGATCCAACAATCGCACCGTCGAACCCTTCGCCAATTACACCGTCGTACGCGCGCAGCAGGATCTGCGCGGCGGTGAAGCCGGGATCAGCTTGATCGGCACGGCGGTGAATCGTTCGGTCGACGGCTTTACAGATCCGTTCATGCACAAGAGCGCGTATGCGACAGGCGCAACCTTCCGTAACCGCTTCCATCAGGGGCAGTACGAGCTGGCCGGTCAGTTCGCCGCCT
>CBQVAZ010000466.1:0-3620 GCA_967720205.1 uncultured Gemmatimonadaceae bacterium
CGTCTTCGAGCCCACGCTCGCACGACTCAAGCTCGAAGCACTGAAAGGCGGCTGGCTCGAACCGCGCGCGGTGTACGGCTATTTCCCGGTGCAGACGCAGGGGAACGCGCTGATCTTCTACGATCCGGCG
The DNA here is from genome assembly GCA_967720205.1 of uncultured Gemmatimonadaceae bacterium. Classification (GTDB taxonomy): domain Bacteria; phylum Gemmatimonadota; class Gemmatimonadetes; order Gemmatimonadales; family Gemmatimonadaceae; genus DASYRX01. Next base: position 131 of record CBQVAZ010000466.1, read on the forward strand.
GCATATCGCAGCGACGGCGGCGGACTGCGCGAGATCGCACGCTTCCAGTTCCCGCGGCAGGAAGATCGCGAGCGCCTGTGCCTCGCCGACTATTTCCGCTCAGTCGATTCCGGCGAGGTCGATATCGCGGCGCTGCAAGTCGTGACGGTAGGCGACACAGCGACAAAGCGCTTCGAATCCTTGCAGGCGAGCGATCAGTACACCGAGGCGTACTTCAGCCATGGTGTCGCCGTCGAAGCAGCCGAAGCGACTGCGGAATGGATGCATCGTCGGATTCGACGCGAGCTCGGCTTGGCAGCGAGCGCCGGGAAGCGCTACTCCTGGGGCTACGGCGCCTGCCCCGATCTCGACGACCACACGCAGGTCTTCAAGCTGCTGCCCGCCGAATCCGCGTTAGGCATGCAACTGACGAGCGCCTTCCAGCTCGTGCCGGAGCAATCGACAGCGGCGATGATCGTGCATCACCCCGCAGCCAAGTACTACGCGGTACGCGGCGAGGTCGGCGCCACGCCGGGCAGCACCCCTGCCCCCGCGCGCGGCGCGAGCGAGCAAGTCGCGTGAACCGTATCGAGCGGCTCCTCGATCCCGATCGTGTCGTCGTCTTCGACGGCGCGATGGGCACGATGCTCTATCTCAAGGGCGTCTTCATCAACCAGTGCTACGACGAGCTCGCCTTAAGAGCGCCGCAGCTCGTGCGCGATATCCACGCTGCATACGTCAAAGCCGGCTGCGACGCGCTGGAGACAAACTCGTTCGGCGCCAACCGCTTCAAGCTCACGCAATACGGTTTGCAGGACCAGGTCGCAGCGATCAACCGCGCTGCCGCGAAAGTAGCGCGCGAGGCGGCCGGCGAAGGACGCCTCGTCGCCGGCGCCGTCGGCCCGTTAGGCGTGCGTCTCGAGCCCTATGGGCCGACGAGCGCTGACGAGGCACGAGCCGCGTTCGCCGAGCAGATCACGGCGCTGCGCGAAGGTGGTGCCGATTGCATCCTCCTCGAGACGTTCGGCGACCTGGACGAAATCGCTCAAGGGATCGCCGCTGCTCGGCAGGTCGATCCTTCGATGCCCGTAATCGCTCAGGTCACGATCGGCACCGACATGCACACGCCCTTTGGCGCCTCGCCGGAAGACATCGCTCAGCGACTCGATACGTTAGGTGCTGACGTCATTGGCCTCAACTGCTCGGTTGGACCTCAGATCATTCTCGAGGCAATAGAGCGAATGGTCCCGGTCACGCGCCGCAAGCTGAGTGCGCAGCCTAACGCCGGCATGCCGCGTGACGTCGGCGGCCGCTCCATGTACATGGCGACCGCCGAATACATGGCGACGTACGCGACTCACTTGCTGCGGGCAGGCGTCAAAGTCATTGGCGGTTGCTGTGGAACGACGCCGGAACACCTGCGCGCCATGGTGGAAGCGATTCGTTCGGTTGTGCCGAGACACGAGCACTTTTTGGCGACGCCTAACGTGACCGTGCAGGGTCCCGTCGCCGACGGTGCGCGTCCGGAGGCAGCGACAAAACCTGCCGGCGCCGAACCAATCCCGCTCGCCGAACGCTCGGCTTGGGGAAAGAAAATCGCGCTGGGCGAGTTCGTGACGTCGGTTGAAATCGTCCCGCCACGCGGTGTGGACGCGTCGCAGATGCTCACCGACGTCGGACGCCTCAAGACAGCCGGCGTCGACGCGGTGAACGTCCCGGACGGGCCGCGCGCGCAGAGCCGCATGGGCGCTGTCATGACGAGCGTGTTGATCGAGCAGAGCGTGGGCATCGAGACTGTCACGCACTACTGCTGCCGCGACCGCAACCTGCTCGGCATGCTGAGCGACTTGTTAGGCGCGTGCGCCCTGGGATTACGCAACTTCCTGCTCATCACGGGCGATCCGCCCAAGATGGGCCCCTATCCCGATGCCACCGCGGTATTCGATATCGACGCTATCGGATTGACGAACCTCGTCCGCAATCTGAATCACGGCCTCGACCCGGGCGGCAACGCCATCGGCAAACCGACTCGTTATGCAATCGGCGTGGGCGTCAATCCTGCGGCCGTCGACGTGACGCTCGAGCGCAAACGCTTCCAGTACAAGGTGGAAGCCGGCGCCGAGTATGCCATCACTCAGCCGGTTTTCGACGTGGCGCAGCTGGAGCGTTTCCTGGCGACGCTGGACGGCGCACGTATCCCGATCGTCGCCGGTATCTGGCCGCTCGTCTCCGTGCGCAACGCCGAGTTTCTCGCGAATGAAGTACCTGGCGTCGTCGTGCCGCGCGAAGTGATCGAGCGCATGCGCAAGGCGAACGAGAAGTCCAAAGAGCACGCGATTCAGGAAGGGATCGCGATCGCGCGCGAAATGTACGACCATGTGCGCCCCGCGGTGCAGGGTGTGCAGGTCTCAGCGCCGTTTGGCAAAGTCGATTTAGCGCTGCAGGTCTTTCGGGCGTAATCGTCTCTGATCACTAAATACGCACGACTGCGGACTCCCAGCTAAACGATCCTTCAAACAAGCTTGGAGTCTGCAGCAGTGTGTTCTTAGTTCTCAGAATGACGTGCCCGCAGCGACGGCATGGTCGCCCGTGCGATGAAAGGATGAGGTCCGCGTCATTCAAGTTGCCACCTTAGGAAATGCAGGATTTCCGCAACCTGTTGGTGTGGCAGAAGGCGCATCGCCTCGCGGTTGATGTCGATCACAAAACAAATCGGCGGTGAGGCAAGATCGCTCCGGGTGTATCTCTCAAGCCCGCCGAGCGGCGCTCTCGATCCCTTCGAACATAGCTGAGGGTTGTGGGCGGCAGACGAATCGAGATTTCGCAAAGTTTCTTCAGATCGCCATCGGATCAGCGAGCGAATTGGAGTATCAGATGCAATTCGCTCTCGATACGGAGCTGATCTCCTCAACCGATTGCAGGGCGTTAGGCGAGCAGGTGACTGAAGTTCGTCGGATGCTCTACGGCCTCCTCAGGCGTGTCCAAGGCAACGACTAGCCTCTCCATTCTGACAAGGCTGTACCTCCGCCTAACGAGCATCGCTCGTCAGCCACCGGCGGCCGATGCGCCGCATGACATCCAGCGCGCAAGCACAAGCGGCTAGGAGCAGCAGCCCCTGCAGCGGGTAGCGATAACGCACGTCGGCCTGAATCACGTAGTGAATCAGCGAGAAGGCGATGAGCGCGGCTAGCCAAAACCGCGCTAGCGACCGCCGCGGATCCGATCGCGTAAAGGCGACGACGAGCAGCCATCCCACGCCGAAAACAGTGAGCGCGTAGAGATACGCCGTCTTGACGAGGCGATTCGCGGTCGGAAACCAGAACTCCGCGATCCGGCTGCCCGTTAGGCGGGCGAAGCGCTGCGGGTGACTCGCGATCCAGTTTGTGGCGCGCTCGCGCATCATCGCGTGATAGGCCCCTTCACCCATCGATCGTACGCGAATCGCCTCGCGCCGACGCAGCAGTGGATGGTGCCGTTTCATCACCGCCGTGTCGGCCATGTTGTCGAGGAA
>CBQVAZ010000467.1:0-3618 GCA_967720205.1 uncultured Gemmatimonadaceae bacterium
AGGTCCTCGAGATCGATCTTGTCTTCAGGCTGAGCTGTGTAGTTGAAGCGCGAGTAGTCCATGATCGAGGGCGAGTGTCCCATGCGCTTGGCCCATGTTCGGCTGCGCACCGAATCGACCGGATACGTGGAGCTGCCCTTCTGGTCGTGCTGGTAGCCTAACGTATGCCCAACTTCGTGCGCGACGACGAATTCGACCAATCGTCCCATCAGCGAATCCGGATACGGCCACATGCGCGCGCGCGGATCGAGGTGCCCGACCTGCGTGAAGTACCATGAACGCTGCAGGTTCATGATGTTGTGGTACATGTAAATGTCTGACTCGATAATCTCGCCCGAACGCGGATCGTTCACGTTAGGCCCGGTCGCGTTCTCGATCGTCGACGGGAACCAGCGCACGACCGAATAGCGCGCGTCCTCCGGCGCCCAATCTGGATCCTCACTCGGCGACGGCGCGTCCTTCGCTACGATGCCGCGAATGAAGCCGGCCTCCTCGAACGCGGGCTGCCAATCCTCGATCCCCTTCTTCACCCACGGAACGAGCCACTTCGGGGTCGCGGGATCGACATAGTACGTGATCGGCTTGATCGGCTCCGACTTGGCCGCGTTAGGATCCTTCTTCTCGAGCCGCCAGCGCACGATGTAGTTGCGCGTCTGCGCGCGTTGCTCTGGCCGGCCATAGTCGAGGTTCTGCAGACTGAAGAATCCGATGCGCTTGTCGGCCAGACGCGGCATCATCGGCGTGTCAGGCAGACGCACCATCGACCAGTACATGCCGATCGTCGACGTGCCCGTTGCAGCCGGAGCAAACGGGTTTGCCGGAGCAGCGGCCGCGCCGGCCGGCGGCGCAGGAATCGTTAGGGTCGCTTCCACGTCGACGTTCTGCGGGAAGGAGAGCACGCGATCGATATAGGACCGCTGCGGGTCAGGCACTCCGCGGAACTGATTCCCGGGACCGATTTCAGGCGGTGGTGCCACGTACATGCGCGAGACTTCGACGACTGCCGCGCTATCCGGCCCGTACGCTTCGACGTTGAAGCCGGCGACGATCACGTCCGTGTTCGACGCACGCACGGCTTGGAAAATCGGCGACGTCGAATCGGCCACGGTCTCGAAGGAGACGTTGCGCAGAAATACGCGATTGTCGCGTCGCTCCCAGCGCACGACACGTCGCTGACCGACTTGCTGGCCGCCGTAGCCCGCGTTGACTGGAACGCGTGAGACGCGCGTGACCAGAAGCATGTCTCTGTTCAGCTGCGATCGCGGGATCTCGAAATACACTCGGCTCCCAATGCGATGCGTCTTGAACATGCCGTCGCGACTTCGCGCCTGAGCCGTGATAACGCGATTGTATGGGCGCGGCTGAGGTTCCTGTGCTGCCCCGGCTGGTGGGCGTGCGGTGTCTTGCGCAGCCGCGCCGGCTTGACCAGCCTGGCCACCCGCAGGTGCGCCGCCAGCGGGTTGTCCGGCCACCGGCCTAACGGCGGTTGCGGGCGCCGGCGCTTGTGTTGATCGGCAAGATGCGAGCGTCGAAGCGACGACGACCGCGACGGCCGCGGAATAGCGGAATGAGCGCATTTGAACTGGGGACTGAGGGGACTGGGGTCGCCCTGGAGACAGGGTCGACTAATAGAGTCGAACAAGAACGCAGGACGCCAGGTGGATGCTGGGGCTCGAGGTCTGAGGTCAGAGGTCAGAGTAAGCAACTGCGTCGCGTTTTCCGGGGCGATGGCTCTGACCTCAGACCTCTGACCTCTGACCTAGTCTGCGCAGTACATTCGCCCCGTGTCCCGCTACCCTGATTCCCCCGTCTTTTACCGCGACTTGGCACACGACTATCCCAAAATCGTGCGCGGCGAGGGGTGCTGGCTCTTCGACTCCGAGGGGCGGCGGTACCTGGATGGAGTCGGAGGGGCGTTTGTCGTCAACGCGGGGCACGGCGTCCGCGAGATCGCCGACGCGATGGCGCGCCAGGCCAGCAAGGTCGCCTACGTCAACAGCAGCGTCTTCACGCACGAAGCTGTCGAAGAGATGGCCGCGCTCCTCGTGCAGCGCACTCCGGCGTTTACCAAGGCGTACTTCCTCAACTCCGGCTCTGAAGTAACCGAAGCGGCGCTCAAGCTCGCGCGGCAGCATTGGCTCGCGCGCGGCGAACCGAAGCGGCACCGCGTGATCGCGCTCAAGCCGTCGTACCACGGGAATACGCTGCTCGCCCTCTCCGCGTCGGCTCGCGAGCACTACAAGACGTACTTCGGTCAATGGCTCATCGACGTCACTCGAATCCAGGCGCCGGATCCATATCGCTGTGCGTGCGGCGGCTCTGGAAAAGGATGCTCAGTCTGCTCTGGCGACGTTCTCGCGGAAGCGATCGACAAGCTCGGAGCCGACAGCGTAGCGGCGTTTATCGCGGAGCCGATCGGCGGCAGCTCGAGCGGGGCGATGGTGCCTAACGCGGATTACTGGCGCCGCGTGCGCGAGATCTGCGACAGGACGGGCGTTCTCTTCGTGGCTGACGAGATCCTCTGTGGAGCGGGGCGCACGGGAAGCTGGACCGCGATCGAAACATGGGGCGTCGCGCCCGATATCCTCACGTTAGGCAAGGGGATCGCGAGCGGTTACGCGGCGCTGTCGGCCGTGCTGACCACCGAGCGTGTCATCGACCCCATCCTCGAGAGCGGCAAGTCGTTCGTGCACGCGCAGACGTTCTCGCACCATGCTGTCGCGTGCGCCGCAGGCGTCGCGACGCTGCGTTATCTCGACGCGCACGGCCTGGTCGAGCGCTGCGCCGAAATGGGACGGGTGTTTCATGCCAAGCTCGCGTCGCTTCGCGGTCTGCCGCACGTCGGCGATATCCGTGGCCGCGGGCTGCTCGCAGGCGTCGAGTTCGTGGCAGATGTGGATTCGCGCGAGCCGTTCCCGCGCTCAGAGCAGTTCACCGAGCGTTTTGTGGATGCGGCGAGAGCGCACGGTCTCGTGGTCTGGCCGAACATTGGCAACGTGGACGGCGAACGCGGCGACATCATCATGCTGGCACCGCCGTTCATCGTGACAGAGTCCGAGTTGGACGAGCTGGCGCAGCGCTTCACGAGCGCGCTCGAGGCCACACTCGGCTCCGCCCACGCGCGCTCGCTCGGCGCCAACTCCACCTAACGATGGCGCGCGACTATCCGCGGATTATCACCACACCGCCAGGACCCAAGGGTCGTGCGATCGTGGACAAGGATCGCGAGTGGACGTCGCACTGCTACATCAAGGAGTATCCGCTCGTCGTCGCGCGTGGCTCCGGTGTGATGGTGGAAGACGTCGATGGCAATCGCTTTCTCGACTTCATGGCCGGCATCGCGGTAGCCTCCACCGGTTTCAGTCACCCGGAGGTAGTGCGCGCCGTGCAAGAGGCCGCGTCGCGTTTCCTGCACATCTGCGGCTCCGATTTCTACTACGACGCAATGGCAGCGTTATGCGAGCGACTCGCGAAACTCGCGCCTGGACCGACAAAGAAGCGTGTTTTCCTCACCAATTCCGGGACCGAGACCACAGAGGCCGCCATCAAACTCGTGCGCCACGCCACTCGACGCACGGCGATCGTCGCATTTCACGGCGCCTTTCACGGTCGCTCGAC
>CBQVAZ010000468.1:0-3602 GCA_967720205.1 uncultured Gemmatimonadaceae bacterium
CATCTCGCGAACCACGACGTCACACTTTCGGCGATATCGCGGGCGCCACTCGAGAAGCTTCAGGCGTACAAGCGGCGAATGGGTTGGACGTTCCCCTGGGCGTCCTCATTCGGTAACGACTTCAACTTCGACTTCAACGTCGCCTTCACCAAGGAGCAGCAGCGGGAGGGGGGCATCGAATACAACTTCCGGAGCGAGCCGGCGTGGGAGATCCGCGAGAACGAGGGGATTGCGACGCGAATGACGGGGGATCCTGTCGGCGATAACGCGGCCATGACCGGCACCGACGTCGTCACATACACGCGCGAGCGGCCTGGCATGAGCGCGTTCGCGCTCGAGGACGGCGTCGTTTACCACACCTATTCCGCCTATGCGCGCGGACTGGACATCCTCTGGGGGATGTACCAGTGGCTCGACCGTGCCCCTAAGGGTCGCAACGAGACGGGCGTCTGGTGGCGCCGCCACGACGAGTACGACAAGAAACGATGAGCGACGTCGTGGGCCTCATGGCGCGGCCGCTCGAGGTTTCACGGCGCACGGCATCCGAGCGTGCCTTCTTCGCAGTCAGCGCAATTGTCTTTGCCGCCAGTGCAGCGCTGACGCTCGTTAGGTGCGCCTCCATGTCTTCGGTGGACGGGATGTCGATGCCGGGCGGCTGGACGATGTCGATGGCGTGGATGCGCATGCCCGGACAAACGTGGCCCAGCGCAGCCGCGTCCTTCCTCGGCATGTGGATCGTGATGATGGTGGCGATGATGCTGCCGTCGTTGGTGCCAATGCTGTTGCGCTATCGTCAGGCACTGGACAGAACAGGCGAGACGCGCCTCGGTCTGCTGACGGCACTCGTGGCCGCGGCGTACTTCTTCGTCTGGACCGTGTTCGGGGTGGCCGCGTTTTCGTTAGGCGTCACACTGACGACTATCGCAATGAAGCAGCCAGCGCTGGCACGCGTCGTTCCGATCGCTGTCGGTGTAGTCATCCTCATCGCAGGCGCTTTCCAATTCGCCTCGTGGAAGGCGCACTACCTGGACTCCTGCAGAGCGGCACCCGGGCGCGGCTGCACTCTGCCGGCGCGCGCGGGCACGGCATGGCGACATGGCCTGCGACTCGGACTTCACTGCAGCCAGTGCTGTGCCGGTCTCATGGCCATCCTCCTGGTCCTTGGAGTCATGGACCTTCGCGCGATGACTCTCGTTGCGGCGGCCATCACCGTCGAACGCGTCGCTCCGGCCGGTAAGCGCGTCGCGCAAGGCGTCGGCGCGGTCGTCATCGCGTTAGGGTTGTTTCTGATCGCGTGAGCAGCCGGGCTCGAATGACATCAGGCACCGCGAGCAGTACTGGCCCGCGGTGCCTATACGATCGAACGCGAAAAACTAATTCGTCGCCTTTGCCAGATCTCCCACGGACGACGCGAACGCGTGCGCCTTGGGCTGGTCCGCCGCCGCGCTGCGTGCATCGGTGTGCAGCTGAGTCGACAACGCCGTCAATGCATCCGAGCGTGCCTGTCCCTTGAGTCCCTCGGCGCGTAGCAGCTCCTGCCTAACGCTTGCGATCTTGTCAGCCGGATAAGCCTTCGCGCGCTCGAGCTGATCCAGATACGCACGCGACAACGCGAAGCTCGCCGGCCAGACAAACTTTGGCTGCTGCTGCGCATTCAAATACGTCATGCGCACAGTCTTCGCCGCGTCGATCTCATTCTTCGTGATGTATGCACTCGGTACCAACTCGAAGATGTCGAGTCCGCGCGCGATCTCCGAGCTCACGATCAAACCGTTGTACCAGTACACCGACCACGACCCGGCGCTGGCCAAGCGATTGGCATCGAGCGGTCCACGATCATGGAACGCGATTTCCTTTGGATGCGCGATGTCTGTCCAGTCGAATACCGAAATCCCGCCCTGATACCATCCCTGGACCATGACTTCGCGTCCCGGGATCGGAATGAGCGACCCGTTATGCGCGACGCAGTTCTCCTGGTTCGTCTGTGCCGCCGGCATCTTGTAGTAACTCTTGAACGACATCTTGTTGTTCGCGAGCGTGAAGAGCGCGTTCGCTCCCCACTCGTACTTGTCAGTCGAACGGCAGCGCGGCGCGGAGCCGCCGCCCCATTCGTCGGTAAAGAGAATCTTCGATCCATCATTGCTGAACGTCGCCGAGTGCCAGAATGAGAAGTTGGAATCGGCGACGGCGTCGATACGCTTCGGGTTCGCGACGTCTCTGATGTCGAGCAGAAGCCCGTAGCCGCCGCACGCACCACCGGCAAGCCCGATCTCAGGATACACAGTGATGTCGTGACACTGCGTCGGCCCGCCCCTCGGCGAAACTGGTCGCGGAGGCGCGTTAGGGTTCGCAGCAGCCTGGGCAGCGGCGCGTGCCGCGCGTCGAGCCGCATCCGCTGAATCCACAGGTTCTGCGTGACGCGGTGGCGCCGTTAGGTCCTGGAATATTCTCGGCGAGCTGACGATCGCCGCTGCCTGCGGATTCGAGAGCGGGATCTTGATGACTTCGATGCGGAAGAGCGCTGTCGACGGATCGTCAGGCGATGCCAGGCAGCCAGGCAACTCGCTAGGCGAGCGGACGCCGGACGAGCCGGAGATGTAGACGTAGACGTTCTCGGGATCCTTGGGATCGTTCACGACCGTGTGCGTGTGCGAACCGCGGCACGTCTGCACGTTCGCGATGTACTTCGGGTTCGCGATGTCGGTCGCGTCGAAGATTCGAATTCCGCGAATGCGATCGTGACTGACTGAGTCGCGCACGCCCGTTATGCCGCAGTCGAGTCGAGCAGACGGTGCCTCGGAAGACACGAAGAGCAGATTCCTGTAGACGGAGACGTCGCTCTGCGAAGCTGGACAGAGATACTTCGACGCCAACTTCGGCTTCTTCGCGTTCGAGATATCCCAGACCTGATAGCCGTTGTAATTCCCCTGAATCGCGTAGTTGTCGCGGAACGCGAGATCGGAATTCGTGACGCCGGCAAAGCCTTCTGTCGGCGGCGAATTCGAGAGGAGGCGCAGATTCCAGATCGACTCATCGGCGCGTTCTAGGATGTTGCGCCGCGACGAATCCACTCGGCCGGGCTTGAGGCCAATGCGTGGGTCAGGAGACCCCGGCGTCAGCAACATGTTAGGCGCTGGTGATGGCGCCGAGCCGGCTGTCGATCCGGAGTTACACGACGCGACGGCGAGCAGCGTGACGCCTAACGAAATCGTGAGGAATGTTTCTCGTATCACATTAGTAGGGGATAGGAGGAAAGGAGGAAGTGAGGATAGGACTCGTTAGGGATTGCGCGCGCCTGTTGGCTGCGCGGCGAGCATTTTGGTCATGCGCTCGATTTCTGTCGTTTGATCGGCGTACACGTCCGACGCGAAGCGGAAGACGACTTCGTCCTGTCCGGCGCCTTCCGATCCGAATAGCTGATCGACCATCGAGATCGCGCCTTCGTGATGCTTGATCATCGCCATCAGGAAGAGGCGATCGAATTCGGGGCCGCGGGCGTGGTCGAGCTGCGCCAGCTCCTCGGGGCTAAGCATGCCGGGCATCAGCATGTCGTGCTCGACGCCATCCATCTTCATCTTGAGATGCGTGGCGTCGGCGGCAAC
>CBQVAZ010000469.1:0-3598 GCA_967720205.1 uncultured Gemmatimonadaceae bacterium
ACGATTCTCTGCTCGGCACCGCTCTTAACCCTGGCAACGAACTCGGCGTCGGGCTCGTGCTTGATCCAGGACATCTTTTCCGGCGGGCTTACTCCAGCAATCGCCTCATTTTGCAAGGCGACAAGCTCACCGATTCCGTGTTGTGCGACGGACAACGCATCTACGATGTCCTGCTCGCTCACTTCGTTGGCGCCACCCTCGACCATCACGATCGAGTCTTTGGTGCCGCTCACGACTAGTTCTAGATCGCTGTACTCGAGCTGCTGGAACGTTGGATTGAGAATCCACTTTCCTTGCACACGACCGACGCGCACACCACCGATCGGACCGGCGAATGGGATCTTGGACGCGCTCAGCGCTTGCGACACAGCGACGAGACCGAGAACGTCGGCATCGTTTTCTTGGTCTGCCGAGATCACGTTGACGAAGACTTGGATCTCGTGCTTGAAGCCTTCAGGAAAGAGCGGCCGAATCGTGCGATCTATGATGCGCGCTGCGAGAATCTCTGCGTCTTGCGGCCGGCCTTCGCGTTTGATGAAGCCACCGGGGATCTTACCAGCGGCGTAGGTTTTCTCTCTGTATTCGACGGTGAGCGGAAAGAACGGAAGGTTACTTTCGCTATCGCTGACCGTGACCGCCGCTAACACGATTGTATCGCCATAACGAACAACCGCGGATCCTGCGGCTTGCTTCGCCATGCGGCCCGTTTCGAGGGTGAGCGCGCGGCCGGCGAATTGACGTTCTATTCTTTGCATCATGCTGGTATGACCTCTGGAGAACACAAAACGCGCGGGCAAACATGCGCCCGCGCGCGAAGAGAAGGATTGTAGCTGCTAGTGACGGAGACCAAGATCCTGAATCACCCGGCGGTATGCTTCGACGTCCGACCGCTTCAGGTATTCTAGGAGCCGCTTGCGCTGACCAACCATCTTCAGCAACCCGCGCCGACTGTGATGATCTTTGGCGTGCTGCTTGAAGTGATCGTTGAGATAAAGAATCCGCTCGGTGAGGACTGCTATTTGCACCCTGCTCGAACCGGTGTCAGTATCGTGACTCCGGTGTTTGGCAATCGTCGGTGCCTTCTGAAAAGCCATGTGGTATATTCCCGCGCGTTTCTGCGCCCAATTCTTTAGAGCACAGCAATTTACTGGTCGCTAAACACACTGTAAAGGCAGACGGACGTGCCTGAGAGGTACCTCGGATCTACGCTCGGAAAGTACCGGATCGATGCCCTCATCGGGACCGGTGGTTTCGCATGGGTTTACAAGGCGTTTGACCCCGAGCTCGAGATCCCAGTTGCGCTCAAGGTCCTAAAACCCCAGTTCGGCGGAGACGCCGACTTCGTCACGCGGTTCAAGCGCGAGGCCTCGGTCGCGGCCAAGCTGCGTCATCCAAACATCGTCAAGATATACACGATCGGCCGCGAAGGCGACGCGGTGTATTTCGCCATGGATTACCTGCCAACCGGGCTGGCCGACAAGCTCGAGGTGATGGACCACCTCACAGAAGAGGCGGTCATCCAGATCGGCATGGACGTGGCCCGAGCGCTTGGTTTCGCGCATCGCGAGGGGGTGATCCATCGCGACATCAAAGTCGACAACATCATGTTCGACGACCACGGCAATGCGGTGGTCGCCGACTTTGGCATCGCGCGCGCCCTCACGGGCTACACCAACCAGACCGGCACCGGGATGGTCGTGGGGACGCCGCAGTACTTCGCGCCCGAGCAGGCGCGCGCCAAGCCGCTGGACGGGCGCGCCGACATCTATTCGTTAGGCGTCACCCTGTACCGTTCCGCGACGGGGCGGCTCCCCTTCGTCGGCGACGATTGGTACGAGGTTGCGCGGCAGCACGTAGAAGACGCCCCGGCACCGCCTCGCACACTCAACCCGCACATCTCCGCGGAGTTCGAGACTGTCGTGCTGCGCTGTCTTGCCAAGCGCCCGGACGATCGACCCACGACGGGTGAGCAGCTGCTTGACGAATTGGAGATCGTGCGCAGCGGCGGGCGGCTGCCGACGCCGGTCAAGGCGCGCACGCTCGCGGTTCCTTCGTTGGTTGACACCGCAGTTGCGCCATCGAGTGGACTCGCGACGCCGGTCAGCGTGACGCCGACGGAATCGAGCACTGGCGGCAGGGCGGCGCGCCGCGAACAGCGGACCGTCTGGCTCACGGGATCGTTGCTGCTCGTGCTCGTTGTTGCAGCCGTGCCGCTTCTCGCTCGGCGCCTCCCCGATGCGGCGAACGGGGTGGCGCAGGACTCGCTGCCACGCGCGGCAGGCGTCGTCGTGACTCCACCGGCGACAGCCCTGAATGACTCTTCGGCGCGCGATTCGTCGGCCGCGCGTGACACTGGCAAAGCGCCCGGACGCCCAAGCCGCGACACGGCTGGACGTCCCGTGAATGCTGCCGTTGGTCGCCTAACAATTGTCACGCCGACTGAAGCCACCGTGACCTTCGACGAACAGCCAGTGAGCGCGGGAACATGGCGCAGCGACACTGTGAAAGCCGGCGATCACGAGATCATCGCTGCGATCCCGGCGATTCCGGGATGCGAATCGGCGAGCGTGACCAAAACGGTTCGCGTTCGCTCGGGCGGCGCGAGCGCGGAGACGATAACGCCGCGTCCATGTGGCCGGCTCGCGATCGATAGTCGTGGTCGCCAGGGGCGCTTTACAGTGAGCGCAGTCGGGGGGCAATACAGCAAGGACGGAACGATTCCACTGAACACCGAACTGGTCTTGCCTGTTGGTCACTACAGCTTGCGAGCTGTGCGCACGGACGCCACTGAGCCCTGCGCGCCCTATTCGGACGACGACGTCGAGATCAAAGTCGACGAGACTACCCGAAAGACTTTCGCGTTTATTTGCGGTCCAAAATAGGACACCGCGGACAAGGGCGGACAAGCGACGATTTCGCCAACGATTTTTCGAAGAGGACGTTGTCCGCGAGCGCCCGATTCACGTTTTTGAAAAGGGCAACTGCTGTTCGGATGACCCGGATGGAGCCGATCGAACGAAGCGAGCACCCGAATAGAGCAGAGCTCATCACATGCGCTGGGCCAGTTACGCTTTTGCTTTTGTAAAAGAACAAATCTCTTCGGAAGTCGTGGAGCCACAGCCTATGAACTTTCTTTGGCAACAACCAACCGAATCCGGTCCTATCCGACAGATCCGCTTGATCCGAATCGGTTTTGCCGTTGAGGCTTCTGAGGTACGTCACGGAATTCCGGATCATGCAACCTTCGCGTTCATCCGCGGTGCGAGCAGTGCTTATCTCGACGCCATCCCGCCGATGAAGCCTAACGCGCCGCCAACAACTATCCCGATCCAGAAAGCCGGCGAGCGATAGGCGCCGCGGCGCGGCTCATCAAGCACAGCCACGTGCTCGGCGCTCACTGCCGTCGTCTGTCCCGTGATTACCGCTGTCGCGCTTCCCTCGCGCACAGACTCCACTCGGAAACGGGCAATGAGCTCATCTCGCCGCCGCGGATCGACGGCCACGCCCAGCTGTCCTGGACGAATCCACTTCGCTGCTCTCGTCTGAAACTCGATCGTCGAGTCACCGATCGCCGTGATGACGAACCGCACGGCGCGAG
>CBQVAZ010000470.1:0-3597 GCA_967720205.1 uncultured Gemmatimonadaceae bacterium
ACCGTTAGGCGATCCTCGAAGCGAACTTGCTCGATGTCCAGATACCGTTGTACGAATCCCAGTTCGTCGCCGAGGCTGACGAACGTCATGACGTCGCGCTGCAGCGTTGCGCGTAGAAACTCGCCGAGCCTGGCGATCATCGCCGCGGCCTCGTCGTTGCGTCGCTCCACGATGAGCGTGGAAATCGCGTTCAGCGTGTTGAAGAAGAAGTGCGGATTCAGCTGATACTGCAGCGCTCGAAGCCGGGCGTCTGCGGCTAAAGCCTCCGCTCGCAACGCGCGTTCACGTTCATCCTGCCACGCCCGATGGTGCTTGATGCCGAGATAGAGGAAGCCCCACGCCACGAGGCTGAAGGCGTGGTACACAGTTCCGCTGAACAGCTGCGCCACTGAGCGGATGGCGTACCTCTCGCCGAGAAGCGCCCGCACCATCGGCACGTCGATCAGGTTGAACGCAGCCGTCCACACGCCGGCGAGCAGGTAGGAAGCAATGACGCTGACCACGACGATCTTCGGCAGCGCGACCTGCCTGACGAGCATCGGACGCAGCACGGCGCGCAACGCCAGCGACGCCGCCACACCGAGAAGTGTGAGCGCCACCTTCGTCGACAGCATGTAGCTGAGCGGGAACCGTCCGATGCGCGAGAAGGCCATCGCGACGTAGAAACCCGACCAGCCGACCAGCTGGAGAGTCCAGAACGTGGAAAGTCGTGGGCGCTTCATGAGTTACATGAGTGTCCCTGAGCGTCAGATCGCGCAACGGTTCGGCTGAATCGATTGTGACGCATGACCCGGTGGCTCGTTCTAGCCATTGTCCGCACGTTGGTGCCATGGGGGCCTTATGGGGCAGGACTCGAGTTAAATGGTTGCCGCTAAGCGATTTAGTATCGCTAGAAAACTGCCACTCAGCGTGGCTGGAATCGTCGTTGTTGTCACCGCGGCGATGACCGTTCTCGCTTATTTCCAGGTCCGACGCGGCCTGATCGCCGCGGCCTCAGATCGGCTGAGTCACGTCACGCACCAGCTGGAGGACCTGTTAGAAACGTCGGCGCGGACGTCGTACGCGACAATGGATTCCGTCGCGAAAAGCGGCGCCGTCGCCGCTCACCTCATAGCGCCAAGCGACGCCACCGCGGATTCGGTTCGCGCGGTCGTCGCGAAACATTGGCGGCCGAGTCCCGCCGTCACGGGTTTCGAGATCTGGGACATGCACGGCGAAGTTCGCCTTGCAAGCTCCCTAACGATGCGCCGTCTCGAAGCGACCGAGCGCGCAGCGTTGATCAGCGCGCTGAGCTCGAGTCCGACAGGGTTCATGAGTGCCTACCGTCCCGGCGGAGCCGGAGACACGCTGGAATCCGCGGCGATCGTCCCAATCAAAGTCGATTCGACCCTGCGTGGCTTTCTCATACAACGCCGCCGACTCAACTCGACGCCTCAAGGCGTGAAGAGCCTCACCGAGCTAATTGGAAGCAACGCTCGGTTGTTGATCGGTAGTCGTGATGGAAAAGTGTGGAACGATCTCGTCAAGAGCGTGCCTGGCGTTCCACCGCAGTACATGATGGATACCAGTGTGTTGACGTTCGCGCGATCGAGCGAGCCGCGCGTACTCGCGCGCACCGTTCCCGTAAAGACGACGGACTGGCTCCTCGCTGTAGAGTTTCTCGAGGAACCCATCCTTGCGCCGGCCGGTCAGTTCCTCCGCCGCGCATTCACGTTAGGCGCTCTGCTGGCGCTGATCGGTGCGCTCGTCGGCGTGCTCGTCAGCCGCAACATCACCAAGCCGCTGCGTGAAGTGACAGATGCAGCAAGCACACTCGCGTCCGGAACGGACTCAGCACGAGTAAAGGTCGCGCGCAACGACGAGCTCGGACAACTCGCGACGTCGTTCAACGCGATGGCTGAGCAGATCGAACTTGGCCACATGCAATTGGCCGGAGCGCTCGAGCGTTATCGTTTGATGTTCGATCGCAATCCTGTGCCGATGTGGGTCTTTGCACGCGACACGCTCAGGTTCTTGGACGTGAACACCGCAGCGATAGAGCACTACGGCTACAGCCGCGAGGAATTCCTTGCGATGACGCTCAAGGACATCCGACCGTCGGACGAGATTCCATTCCTCGTCTCTTCGATTGCGGAGCCGCTCGACACGCCACGCCAACGCATCTGGAAGCATCGCAAGAAGGACGGCTCGCTCATCGACGTCGAAATCGTGAGGACCGACATCGAGCTACAGGGCCGCGCGGCATCGTTCGCACTAGCGAATGACATCACTGATCGACTCGCGGCCGAAAGTGCGGTCGCGACGGCGAAAGAGCGGATCGAGCTGCAGTTCGGCCGCCTCAAGGCGCTACGCGCGATCGACCAAGCCATTCTTGGCACGACGGATCTTCGGCTGCTGCTCAAGAGCGTGCTGCACGAGATCATGGCCCAATTACGCGGCGACGCCGCGGTGATCTTCCTCTTCAATCCGCACTCGCTGACAGTCGACACGTCCGCCAGCATCGGGTATCGCACGCGCGCCGCCGAGAAAGAGCGTGTGCCGTTAGGCGACGGCGTGGCCGGCCGCGCGGCGCGCGAGCGACGCACGATCGCCGTCCCCGACCTCGCCGAGCACGAGATGAGCTCGGGTCTGAAGCAAGTCGCCGACGACGAAGGCATTCGCGCCGTGTACGCCGTGCCGCTCATCGCGAAAGGGCAGGTCATCGGCGTTCTGGACGTGCTCTTCCGTAAGCCGCACAAGGTCAGCGACGATTGGCTCGAGTTCTGTGAAGCGCTCGCGGGACAGGCCGCAATGGCCATCGAGAGCTGCAAATCGTTCGAAGAGCTGCAGCGCGCGAACCTGGAGCTGTCGCTCGCCTACGATCGCACCATCGAGGGATGGTCGCGCGCGCTGGACATGCGCGACAAGGAGACCGAAGGGCACACCCAGCGCGTCACCGAAATGACGATGCGCGTCAGCCGGTTGGCAGGGATCAGCGAACCTGAGCTTGTCCACGTTAGGCGTGGCGCGCTCTTGCACGACATCGGCAAGATGGGCGTCCCCGACGCGATTCTGCTCAAGCCCGGTCCGCTAACGAACGACGAGTGGAGTATCATGCGCCTGCATCCGGTCTTCGCTGTGGAGCTGTTGGCGGCTATCGAGTATCTGCGCCCTGCGCTGGACATTCCGTACTGCCACCACGAGAAGTGGGATGGCAGCGGCTATCCACGCGGCCTCAAGGGGGATCAGATCCCGCTCGCCGCACGCCTTTTCGCCGTCGTGGATGTGTGGGACGCGTTGCGATCGGACCGGCCGTATCGCCAAGGCTGGCCGGACGAAAAGGTGCGCCAGCACATTCTGGAGGGATCGGGAACGCACTTCGATCCCAAGGCGATCGAGCTGTTCTTACACTCGCTCGACGAGTTGTCGAGTGTCGAATCGCTGACTGACGACCTCGAAGACGTCCCGCTAGCGCTGTAGGCTGTGTCGGCTCGTTAGGTGCCGGATCGGAGCTTAACTCCGACTACCGAGACGGGTGCCGTCCAAACCTGTTGCAGCCCGGTGCGATTGTCGATCCACATCGCGTGAAAGCGACCGTCGGCGGCTGCGGTGAGCCCC
>CBQVAZ010000471.1:0-3591 GCA_967720205.1 uncultured Gemmatimonadaceae bacterium
GCTCAACGTATTCTCCAGCGAGCCGCTGAATGCGCTCGTTAGGTTGAGCCGCGTAAGATTGGCGTCCTGCGGCCGCACGTACGGATCGTGCACAGTCACGCTGGCTCCCGCTGCTCGCAGCAGCAGCGCCAGCTCCAGGGACGGGGAATTGCGCGTATCCGAAGAATCGGGCCTGTAAGCGGCGCCGAGCACGGCGATCCGCTGTCCAGACAGGCGTGCGCCTAAACCGAGAGCTATGCTCAACGTCTCGCCCGGCGATTCGTCGTTGATGGTTCGTGCACCGAGGATCACTGAGCTGTTACGCGGTGCGCCGAGCTCGAGTGCGCGCCACCACAGCAGGATTCCGTCCTTCGGCAGGCAGTGGCCTCCGACGCCCACGGTCGGTACGAGAAGCGCTCCCGAAGGAACCGCTGTTCCATCGTAGGAAGCCTGATCGCTGGAGTCGAGCCGCGTATTCACGCATTCACGCAGTGCGAAGAAGTCCACGTCATTGGCGTCGCACCAGCGCGCCAACTCGGCTGCGAACGCGATACGGACGTCGCGATAAGCATTCTCCAACGTCTTCACGACTTCTGCGGTGAGACTGTTGGTCTCCAGCGTTCGGCCACGCGTCACGATCCGGCGATACAGTCGCGCGATACGGCGCGCGGTTTCCGGCTGTAGTGCGCCAACGACTTTGATTGCGCTGGTGAGCCGCTGGATGAGGCGTCCGGGCATTACCCGGTTTGGGGAGTTGCCTAACGAGATCTCGTGTCCTTCCCGCAAACCGTACGCCGCGAACAACGGGCGTACGACACTTTGCATCGAGGAGGGCGCCAGCGTCGATTCTACGATGATCAGCGGTCGTTTGCGGACTGGGGCTTTGGACAGCGCTGCCGCTATGCCGTGAAGCGCTTCGTAGAGCGGGCCATAGTCGGGCGCCATCCCGCGTTTGTCAGTTTGAACGCAGATGAGGATCGCGTCCGCATCTTGAACCTCCGCGTATGCGTGCGTCGCGCGCAGCGTCCCTGCGGCAGCGTTTATCGCGACCAGCCTGTCGAGGTCTGGCTCGATACCACCGATTGGCGATTCGCCGCGGTTGATCGCGTCGATCTTCCAGGCAGACGTTGGCGAGTAGCGTTGAATCACGACGACTTCGCCCGGTATGCTGTCCAGGCGCCGCGTGGCATCCGCGAGCAGCGCAGCCATCGGCATGCCCACGATGCCCGGCCCTATGACGATGGCTTTTGTGCGTGGCTTTGGTTGCGACATCAGGATGGTGGCGCGACAGAAGGGTGGATGAATGGCCCAGGCGCACGCGATGCGGCGTTTCGTACGCGCAGCGTGGTCGCGGCCAGTCGCCGCGCGTGTAGCGACATCGGGACGATGTCGTAGTCTTCCCGGAGGATGCGTAACGCCGTGCGCAGTATTCGACGCTTTGCTTCGCCGGAGGTGCTCATCCCCGGGAAGAAGCGCAGCGCCGGCGCGACGCTGGCGTCGATGAAATCCAGCGGGTGCAGCAGCACGCTGGGTGCGACGCCCGCGACACGGCACGTCGCAAGCGCAGAGCGCCAATACGCGAGCGCAATTCGCTCCGAGTAGCCAGCGAGGTACAGCACGTAGCTGAGGTGAAACGGCATGCGCACGAAGGGACAAACCGTCACCGGTATTTCCAGAAGGCGACGCCCACTAGGCAGCGCCCACTCGAATGGCTCGTTAGGCCAAAGGGCCGCTGACCACGATCCGAATAACGCAGCGCGCTCTGCGCGCTGTGCAGGTGTCAGCTTGGCCGCCGCGAAGTAGTAGAGGCGCGCCAGCGGTCCGAGCACAGTCGGGAACGTGGAGGCGTCGAAGCAGTACCCGCGATGCGCCAGGACGTCGAGCAGTTCGGCGCTATGACTGAAGCCGGGACCGCGAAAGCCGCGCGGCCGCTGCCCAACGCAGCGCACGATCGCATCCTCCGCTTTGTCGATTTCCTCTTCGAGCGCTCCGTGCGAATAGCGGTGCAGCCACGGCTCGTGCTCGTACGAGTGATTCCCGACTTCATGTCCGGCAGCGACGATGCTGCGCAGAGCGTCGCTGTTCTCGTCGCGATCCGCGTCGACGCCGACAACGAAAAACGTGATCTCGAGCTTCAGCGATTCGAGCAGTTCCAGCGCGATCGGCACAACGCGCGGCAGGTAAGTCGGACGCGACTCCCAGCCCGGATCGCCGTGCGTTTTCATGTAGGACCAGAGATTGTCGAGGTCGAGCGAGAGGCTCGCGACCGACTTCGCTCCCGCGTTACGCATGCTGAGCCACCTCACGAGCTGGCGACAGCAGCTCAGTGAGCGCCGCGGCGCTGCGCTCCGCCAATGACACGGTCTCGTCGACGTTGAGCGTGCCTTGCGCGATCTGCGCCGAGTTGGCGATGAACACGTGCGGAAGCGACGTGCGCAGCGGTGGCATCACGTCCGTCGAATAGCCGAGCGTGGAAATCGCGAGCACTTCCCTCGCTCGCGCCACACGGCGCGTAACAACGTCCTCCGCTTTGAGATCCGGCACCATGCGCTGCAGCGCGGCGAAGAACTCGTCCGCGATCTCGTCGTCGCTCCTTTGCCAGACCGGGTCCGTTTGCGGGACGTAGCGCGGCAAATACACGAGATGGTGCCCGCCGAACCACTCACGGTCGACAAGCGCGCTCATCTCGATGACGCCGGTGAAAGGAATGCCGGCATCGGTGATGTTTGTGACGTAGTAGCCCTTGAGCGGGCGTCGCAGGAGGAAGGAGGGGCAGACGACGCCTTGATACAGCACGCGTCCGAGTCTCTCTTTCTCGTTAGGTGTAAGCGCCTGACACAGCGCGAGAATCCGTGCACAAGGGAGTGTCAGTACTGCGTCGTCGACGTCGACGCTGCCCCCATTGTGCAGGTCGATCGTCGCTCCGTCGCCGCTCGACTGCACTGCCGTGACACGTGCGTCGGTGACGACGCGAACACCGGCCGACTCCACGTAGCGTCGCAGCACCGGAATCACAGCGTCGTAACCGCCGCGCAGGTACCCCATCGATTCCCGCTTCGCGCCGGAATTCCGCGCGCCGTACATGCGCACGATGATGGCCCAGATGAATGCAGCGCTCGCGAGCTCCGCATTGGGCCCGAGCTTGCTCCTGAGCAGCGGCAGCCACATCTGCTCGACGGTGCGGCGCCCCGACCAGCGCGTCAGCCATTCGATCGCCGTGATGCGCTCGAGTCGCTGCCAATCTCGGATGCGCGACGCCACGAGGATCGTTAGGCCGAGTCGCGCTTTGTTGAGAAGCGACAACGGTGGGAAGCGCAGGAAGTCCAGCGCCGACGACATCGAATACCAGCGCTGATCGACGTAGAAGCCCGTCCGCGTTGTCGCCCACGCCACCAGGTCACCAAGCCCGATCTCGTCCAGCAACGCGAGCAGCCGACGATCCGTGCCAAGCACCACGTGGTAAAAGCGATCCCAACGCACATCGCCCAAATCGTCGGCCGACGCGAGTCCGCCGACGCCGCGCTCGGCTTCAAACACGGTCACGCGATGTCCGCGTTGTGCGAGACGCAGCGCGCACGTGAGACCGAGCATGCCACCGCCGACGATCGCGAC
>CBQVAZ010000472.1:0-3573 GCA_967720205.1 uncultured Gemmatimonadaceae bacterium
TCAGCCGTTAGGCTCTACACACTAACCACCTCTTCATCCAACCCGTAATGCGCCAGCGCGTACTCTCCGCGACGTACCGGCTCTCCGCAGGTCTCGCGTTAGGCGTGCTCTGTGCATGCCAGGGCGGCGGAGACGAGGGTGAGGATGTGCACGCGACGGTATCCGTCCGCACGGTCGTCGTCCAACCGCAGCCGTTCACCGAAACGATCGATGCCATTGGCGACGTGGAGGCACGAGCGGGACATCTCGCCGCCTTGAGCGCGCCAGCACCGACTCGCGTCACGCGCGTGTACGTGGCGCCAGGCCAGCGCGTGCGCAGAGGGACCGTCCTGGTGCAGCTCGAGGCGACCGTGTTCGATGCGAGCGTGCGGAGCGCGGAAGCTGCTCTCGAAGCTGCGCAGCGCGGCTATGAACGCGTGCAACGGCTCGTCGATGCAGGGGTGTCGCCGCGCAAGGACTTGGACCAGGCTTCCGCCGAGCTCGCACAAGCCCGCGCGAATCTCGTGGGCGCGCAGCGCTCGCGAGATCTCGCGACGCTGCGATCACCGATCGATGGCGTCGTGACGAAGGTGGATGCATTGCTCGGCGCCTCGGTGGACGTGAATCAGGTTCTCGTCGAAGTCGCAGATCCAACATCGGTCGACGTTGTGCTGGAAGTAACAGCAGCCAACGCCGCGCATTTGCGCGTGGGAGCCACGGCGCTCCTTCGTAGCGGTGAGGGCGCCTCGGATACGCTCGGCCCCGGTCGCGTGGCGGACGTCGGTGTCGTCGTCGACTCGGCCACCCGCAGCGTTGGGATACGCGTTCGCCCCGGTGTGTTGCGGCGTCCGCTGCGTATCGGCGAGACCGTCGCAGCTCAGGTCACCGTTGCTACGCATGCCGATGCGATCGTCGTGCCTAACGACGCTCTCGTCCCCGCTGGAGAGGGATTCAAGGTGTTCGTCGTCGACTCCGCGAACATCGCGCACGAGCGCGAGGTGACAGTGGGAGGGCGCGCCGGCTCGCTCGTGTGGATTGTGAGCGGGCTGACGACCGGCGAGCGTGTGGTGACGCACGGCGCCTATGGCGTCGCAGACAGCGCCAAGGTGCAGCCCGAGAAGTCGTGAGCGATCGCCCCGGCCTGTTCGACCTTCTCGCGACTCAGCGGCGTTTCGTCTACCTGGCTGTAGGGCTCCTGAGTGCGGCTGGCATCTGGACCGCGTTCAGCCTGCCGTCGGCGATCTATCCCGAGCTCTCGTTCCCGCGCATCACGATCGTGGCACAGGGCTCCTCGTTAGGGGCCCGTCAGGTCGTGTTCAGTATCACGCGGCCGATCGAGGAAGCTGTCAGCATCGTGCCAGGCGTCATCAAGGTGCGCTCGCGCACGATCCGCGGTGCCAGCGAGATCAACATGACGTTCGCGTCAGGCACGGACATGCGGTACGCGCTGCAGCTCGTGCAGGAACGCGTCAACGAGGTCCGCGCGGATCTGCCGAGCGACCTGGATATCATCGCGGAGCGCCTAACGCCGTCGCTGTTCCCGATCGTGTCGTACAACCTCGAGGGCGGTGACCCGGCGACGCTGTACGACGTGGCGCGCTATCAGATCAAGCCCGTGATCTCGCGCGTCCCTGGCGTCGGCCGCGTCGATGTCGAAGGCAGCGACGTCCGCGAAGTCGAGGTTGCCGCCGACGCCACGCGGCTGGATCAGCAAGGCCTCACATACGACGATCTCGCGCAGGCGATCCGGCACTCCACCAGCGTCGGCGCCGTCGGCCGGCTGCCGCGCGATTACAAACAGTATCTCATCGTCTCCGCACACGAAGCGCATTCGGTGGACGACATAGCCAACATCGTCGTGGCGCACGGTCTGCGCGTGCGCGATCTGGCCACTGTGACGCTCGGCGTGGAGGACCATGTTCGCATCATAAGCGGCGACGGCAAGCCTGTCGCGCAGCTCAACATCACGCGTCAGATCGGCGGTAACACCGTCGCGGTCGCCGACTCCGTCGCGGGAGTCGTGCGTGCGTTAGGCCCGACCCTTCCGGCGGGGATGTTCCTCAAGCCCGTTTACGATCAGTCGATACTCGTCCGCGAGGCCGTGCGCTCCGTGCGCGACGCCATGCTCATCGGCGCGCTGCTGGCCGTTCTCGTGCTGCTGGTCTTCTTGCGTCACGCGCGCATCACGGCCATCAGCGCGTCGGCAATACCGTTGACGCTCGCGATGTCCGTGTTCGTCATGCGCTTCGCTGGTCAGACGTTCAACCTCATGACGCTCGGCGCGATGGCGATCGCGATCGGGTTGGTGATCGACGACGCAGTCGTCATCACAGAGAACATCGTCCGGCATCTACACCTAACGCCGGACCGCGGAAAGGCTGTGCGCGACGCAGTGCAGGAGATCATCTGGCCCGTCACGACGTCGACGCTCACAACGGTCGTCGTCTTCGTGCCGCTGCGTCTGTTGCAGGGCGTCGTGGGACAGTTCTTCGCAGCCCTGTCGATCACGCTGACGATCGCAGTGTTGATGTCGCTCGTCCTCGCCCTAACGATCATTCCGCTACTCAGCGACCAGTTTCTCACGAGCGAGGACGCCGAGACGGTGGATGAAACGTCTCCAGCCAAGCGAGCGACGTTCCTTCAGCGCATCGGCCAGCGACTCGATTCGCTCTCGGAGAAATACGAGCGTTCTCTCGCGGGAGTGTTGCATCACGCCCGCTGGATGCTGGCCGGCGCGGGCGTCCTCGTCCTCGCCGGTCTGCTCGCACGGCGCGTCGTGGGCACGGGTTTTCTCCCCGACATGGACGAGGGAGCGTTCGTGCTGGACTACTGGACGCCGGGCGGCACCGCGCTGACGGAGACAGATCGACAACTGCACATCGTCGAAAAGATTCTGGATGACACGCCCGAGATATCGGGCACCTCGCGGCGCACCGGAGCGGAGCTCGGGCTCTTCGCGACGGCGCAGAACACCGGTGACATCGTCGCGCGTCTTAAGGCCCCGAGCCGGCGCGATCGTTCGGTCTTCGACGTGATCGACGATGTTCGCGTTAGGATCGAGAGCGCGCTGCCTCGATTGCGCATCGAGTTCGTGCAGATCCTCACCGACGTGATCAACGATCTCGCCGGCGTCGAGAACCCCGTGGAGATCAAGCTCTTCGGCCCCGACCTGGAGAAGCTCGAGGCCTACGGCACAGCGCTCGGGGAGAAGCTCGAATCTGTCGACGGGCTCGAGGACCTCTTCAATGGTGTCAGCGAGCCGGGAGCCGAGTTGCTGATGCACGTGAATACGGCGGAAGCCAACCGGATCGGGCTCACTCCGCAGGACGTGGGCGATGAGGTGAGCGCAGCGTTGTTAGGCGTGAACGCCGCCGAGGTGCGGCTGGATGACCGGTCCATCAATGTGCGCGTGCGCGCTCCTGATTCAGTCCGCTTCAATCCGATGCTGCTCGGTGCTCTCCCCATCCTGGCGGCAGGAACGCACGAAGCAGTGCCGCTGGCAGCCCTCGCGACGTTCGAACCAGTGGAGACGCGCGCCGAGCTGCTGCGAGAGAATCAACAACAGATGATCGCCGTGACCGCGGACGTCAGCGA
>CBQVAZ010000473.1:0-3563 GCA_967720205.1 uncultured Gemmatimonadaceae bacterium
GCAGCAGTGGATGGTGCCGTTTCATCACCGCCGTGTCGGCCATGTTGTCGAGGAAACGCGGATGCGCGGCGTCGTTGTTGGAAAGGAACAGCTCGAGCCCGAAATTCGACCTAACGAGAACCGGCGCGCCCAATCGCACGCTCCGCTCGATGCTGTACGGCATGAAGACGAGCATCGCCCCGCCGAGCACCGCGCCTGCCTGACGCAGACGTAGCCGCTTGGCGGCGCTCAGCGCCGGCAACGTACCGAGCGCCAGCAACGCGAGCATCACGGGAAGCAGCGTCGGCGTGAGTAGGATCCCGAGGCCCCAGCCCAATCCTAACCACGCCCACTTTCCGACCGAGTGGTCCGGCTGCGACGGTGAGAGCCAAAAGGCCGTGGTTGTCACGAGCAGAGTTGTCGCGAGCAGCAAGTACGGCGTTTCGAAGCGACCGTTCGTCTCCACCCAGAGGAAGAGCGGCGCGGCCGCGACCAACCCGGCGAGGATTCCTGCGACGCGGCCAAGACCGACGCGTTCCGATATCGTGGGCAAAAGTGCCGCGTGGAGCGCGACAACTGCGCTGGCGACCACACGACTCGCGAGCCAGGCGGCGTCCGTGTTCCCAACTACCTTGATGAAAAACGCGAGCAGTAGCGGCACGAACGGCGCGACGTGCGCCGAAGGCCCGGTCGATCCACCGTACGGATTCGAGAAGCCTTCGCCGTGGCTCAGCGAGTAGGCGACCATGCCGGGTTCGTCAAAAAAAGTCTCGCCGCTCTGAGGTTCACGGAGCACGAGGGCGAGCCGCGGGAGAAACGCGGCGCCGAACAGGAGCCACGCGGCTGGCACACGCATCACCGCTTTCTCACTGCGACTGACTAGTTTGCCGCGAGTAATTACGCGTGCCGAACTCGGCCGAGCTACTTCAATTTCGGGAGCGTACGTCGGTGACGACATCGCAAACGAGCAATGCAAATTCCGTGACGCAGAGCGACGTGCGCTGGGTCACGCTTTCTCTGCGTCACGCTGTTTCGTTAGGCCTCGCCGCTGGCCTTGGCGAGGCTGCGATCCGACTCGCGTGGCACTATCTCGGGGGACGAATGCAGATCCACACGGGATTGGACATCGTGTGGATGGCGCCTCTGGCGAACGCCGTCGTGTTCATGGCAGTCGCGCTCGGGATGGTCGCCGTGCTCGCGCTGACGCGGCAGCGCGTGTCTGCACTTACCAAGGTTGCGCTCGTCACAGGAGCGCTGGTGGCGCTTGCCGTGTGGTCGCTGACGGAGCGCGTGCCGCAGATTAGTAGCCGTGCAGGAGCGATTCTTGGCTTGGGCTCCGGTATCGCGGCGCTGGGTGCGTTGCGGCGGCGTGGAGCATCGCGCACAATCATCGACCGCGTCCTGATTCCGTTAGGTAGCACCGTCGTCATTCTCGGTGGTGCGGTGGTCGCGACAGCCGCACTGCAGGAGCGTCGCGCGCTCGGCGCGCTTCCTGCCGCGGACCCAAACGCGCCTAACGTGCTACTGCTCATCCTCGACACCGTGCGCGCGCAGAGCACCAGCGTGTACGGTTATGCGCGCCGCACCACGCCGGTGCTCGACGCATTGGCAGATTCGGGCGTGCGTTTCGAGAACGCTTTTTCGACAGCGCCGTGGACGCTTCCCTCGCACGCGTCGGTTTTCACGGGCCGCTACCCGCACGAGTTGAGCGCCGACTGGGTCACTCCCTTGGACAAAGCGGACCTCGCGCTGGCGGAACGCTTCCGCGATGCAGGGTACATCACCGGCGGCTTTGTGGGGAACTACATGGTGTCGCACGAAGTGGGGGTCGCTCGCGGCTTCGCGCACTACGAGGACTTCCAGCGAGACGTTAGGCAGCTCGCCATGAGCTCGTCGCTCACCATGTGGGTGCTCCACTGGGCCGCGTTGCGCCGGGCGATCCACTGGTACAATCACGTGAATCGGCGCGATGCAGACGCCGTGAACGCCGGCGTCGTACGCTGGCTGCGATCGCGCGGCGCGCGCCCGTACTTCGCCTTCGTGAATTACTTCGACGCACATGAGTTCTACCTCCCACCGGCGCCCTTCGCCACCATGTTCGGCCCCGACAGCGCGAGGAAGAACTGGCTTTTCGGCTTCTCGATGCCTAACGGCGGGCTCACCTTTCGTAAGAGCAAGGCGTCGATGAAGCCCCATGAGGTACAGGCTGAGCGCGATGCGTACGAGGCGACGATCGCGTACGTCGACTCGCGCATCGGGATGCTGCTGGACTCGCTCGCGACAGCCGGCGCACTCGACAACACCATTGTCGTCGTGACGAGCGATCATGGCGAGCACTTTGGAGAACATGGCGCGTTCGATCACGGAGCGACGCTGTACCCGCAGGTGCTGCACGTGCCTTTGCTGATCACAGCGCGCGGACGCGTTCCCGCCGGAACGCGCGTCGCTGACTTCGTGACGTTGCGCGACCTCGCGAGCACGATCGAGCACCTCGCGCTAGGCACCAAGAAACTTCCAGGGACGCCGCTCGATGTTTACTGGGACGCCGATTCAACAACGCGCTCGGACAGTCCGATCCTCGCTTCCCGCACATTCAGTACGCGTGAACTCATTCCCGACAGCCTCCGCCATGGCGCGTGGGCAGCCGTCATCGACGACAAGCTCGTCATCGAGTTCGTCGGCGGGCAGCCGGGCACCGAAATATTCGATCTGCGGGCTGATTCGCTGGCGACGCGCGCTATCGAGCCTGGGAACTCGCCTAACGTGAAGGTCGCGCTCGACTCGGCGCAGAAGCTGTACCGCGGTTTTCGCTGGAAGTCGCGGCTGCAGAGAGTGGAACGCTCCTCGGTGCCGGCCGCCGCTTCACGCTAACGGCCGGCTGTCGCCCTCGGGCTTGCGCGGGGTAACGTCCTTCTTGGCGTCGAGCGGCTGACCTTCGGCATGCACTGGCACTCGCTCCGGCCGCTCAACGGGTGGTGACGGCGCGCGCCGGATCGGCGGCACGTCGAAGTCGTCTCTGACGCCTGATTGTGCGGCCGTGCGGCGGCGGCGATGGAACAGTTCCACCGCGCCGGCACTCGCCGCCATCAGGAGCAATCCCTGGATTGGAAAACGGTAGCGTACGTCCGCTTGAATGACGTAATGCACCAGCGAATAGGCGAAGAGCGCGACGAGCCAAGCACGCGCGAGCGTCGCGCGTTCCGGGTCTCGGCCGAGCGCCAGTGACGCAAGCCAGACGATGCCGGCGATCGCGACACCCCAGAGAAAGGCGGTCTTGAGCGCCGAGTTGGCGGTGGGGAACCAGAATTCCTTCACGCGTGTGAGCGTTAGGCGCGTGAAGCGATCGGGGTGCGCGATAATCCACGCGATCGCACGCCGCTGCAGCAATGTATTGTACGGCCCTTCGCCCAGCGTGCGCACGCGCATCGCTTCGCGCCGCCGTGACAGCGGGTGATGGTTACGCATCACGCCGCCCGGCGCCATGTTCTCGCGAAAGCGCGCCTGCGCGCGGTCGTTGTTTGAGAGGAATAGCTCGAGTCCGAAGTTCGATCTCACGAGCACCGGAGCGCGCAGCGCGAGACTGC
>CBQVAZ010000474.1:0-3562 GCA_967720205.1 uncultured Gemmatimonadaceae bacterium
TGGCTGCTTTAACTGCAGCGACTCATCGTGCTGTCCGTGCGTGCTTTGCCGTTCGACGAAAGGCGCCGGGCCCTACGCCCTGCAACCGAGCAAATGCCTTGCTGAACGCGACAGGATTGCCGTAGCCAACGGCCTCTGCGACGCTCGCAATTGCCCCATCGTCCTCTCGCAGCCGCTGAGCGGCAAGCGTCATACGCCATCGCGCGAGATACTGCAGCGGCGGTTCGCCCACGAGCTCACTAAATCGCGCGGCGAACGCCGAGCGGGACATCGCCACTTCGGAGGCCAGCTTCTCCACCGTCCACGCCTCCGCGGGACGCGCATGCATCAGCCGCAATGCCGCGCCGATGGCGGGATCACTGACGGCGCGCAGTCCGCATGCCGATTGTCCTTTCGTCGAAATCCAATAACGCAGCGCGTGCACGAACAGAAGATCAGCGAGGCGCGCCAGAACGATGGAGCCACCAGCGCCAGGTGCAGCACTCTCGCTGAGTATCAGCGGCACCAGGCCGGCGAGCTGGGGGCTCGACGACACGGCATTAGCGGGGAGGTGGATTGCGGGGGGCAGGGAAGCGAGCAACGCGTTCCGTGGAGTGGTGCCTAACGTGAAATGGCCGATGATGAGCGACGTCACTGGTCCGTCGCCTCCAGCCTTTGCCGCGTGCGGTTGTCGCGGGCAAGCGTCGTAGTCGAAGGCGATCGCGCGCACGGCGCTCTTGTCGCCGTCACGAAGCTCGTGCGCCGAGCCGTGTGGAAGAATTACAGCGTCGCCAGTGGAGAGCGCGATTTCTACCGCCGGCTGCTTCTCAGCAGACTGACCGCGCGGTATTTGGAGCCACGCGTTTCCGCGAGCGATAACATAGAAACTCAGGTACTCGCGAGCCGGGATTTGTAGCCGCCACGGCGCTCCAAATTCCACTTTGCCGAAGATGGCCGTGCGAAGATGGACGGCTTCGAGGATCTCACCCATGACATCGACCATGTCCGATCCAACTGGACGTTTGGTAGCGTTTTTCGGCTTTTTGCGCATAGATAATCCATATCGACCGGGCCATTCTAGGACAAGCCGGCAATCGACAATTCGGCGCCCTAGAGAGGACGACTCCAATGCAAACAGCTCAATTGCTCCAAAACACAGCACCGCACGCCGCTGCACTCAGTGCAGGACTACTCATCGCTCGCATCGTCTTTGGCATGGCGATGAGCGCACACGGTGCGCAAAAACTCTTCGGCTGGTTCGGCGGCTATGGCCTGAACAAGACAGGCGAGTTTTTCGTCCAGCTTGGCTTCCGGCCGGGACGAATGCTCGCAGGCGTAGCATCAGCGACGGAGATCATCGGCGGTCTTCTGTTGGCGTTCGGATTCCTCGGCCCCGTCGGACCGGCGCTGATAGTTTCCGTCATGATCGTCGCAGTCGTCACCGTGCACTGGGACAACGGATTCTTCGCCGCCACGAACGGAATTGAACTGCCGCTGCTGTTCGCGGCGGTCGCCGTCGTGCTCGCGTTCACCGGTCCGGGCAGCTATTCGCTTGACGCTCTGCTGGGTTTACAGGCGCTATGGTCACCCGCATTCGCGGCGACAGCGTTAGGCGTCGGTATCCTTGGTGCGATCGGCAATCTGACCCTGCGTCGCCGAGCCCTGTCGGCCGGTCCGGCGGGGATGAGGACGACGTAACCATGACAACTGCGCGTCGCATCACACGTGTTGTGAACACCCCAGCCCCCGCGCCCGGTTTCATGGGCGCGGGGCATGAGGCAGTTCTTGTGGTCGACCCTAACGAGTTCGCGTCGCAGGATCCATTCATCCTTCTTGCGGACGACCGCGTCGACCTGCCCCCCGGTGCCACTGCCGGCGAAGCACACCCGCACGCCGGTTTCGAAACGGTGACGTTCGTCCTCGAAGGCGGACTGCACGATCGGATCGAGGGCTCCCTCAATACTGGTGACGTACAGTGGATGACGGCCGGGAGCGGCGTCATACATAACGAGGAAGTCATGCCGCGGGGACGCACTCGCATTCTGCAGTTGTGGCTTACGCTGCCTCACGAACATCGCTGGACCGCGCCGAGGTTCGAGACAGTAACTCGCGAGAGCGCGCCCGTCCGTCGCGAGCCAGGCGTTGTGGTTCGCGTGTACAGCGGGAGCTCAGGTGACGTACGAGCCACGACGCACAATTACGCGCCCGTAACGTTGGCCGACATCTCGCTGCGTACGCGCGCGGCGATTACGCAGAATCTGCCTTCGTCTTACAACGGGTTCATTTACGTGCTCGACGGCACTCTGCAGGCAGGTGACGACGGCAGATTCCTCGCCGCCGGGCAAGTCGGCTGGCTGAATCGCGGAGGTAATGCAGGTGATAGCTCGCTACGTCTAGTCGCGGGCGACGCCGGCGCGCGCGCAATGTTGTACGCCGGCGAGCCGACTAACGTCCCCATCGTTATGCACGGTCCGTTCGTCGGCGAAACGCGCGCGGATCTGATGCGCGTTTCGAGTGATTACCTCGCTGGCCGTTTCCCGCGCATCAGCGATGTAGCGCGAGGCCTTGCGTCGGCCACATCAGGAGACTGAGGCGCTCTCCGGAATCATCATAAGGGCGATTCCAGAGGCGTCGAGCCGCAGCCAGCCGGGCGTGCGGACAATCCGCAACATCGCAGCATCGCACGACGGGCAGCGCAGGATCACACCCATGCGCTGCCCGTATTCGAGCAGCGCGCCGATGGGGCCCAACGAGCCACAGCCGGCACAGCACGCAAGGGCAGCAGTGACGTCACGAGCAAACACCTCTCGCAACATCCCGCCGGCCGCATTGCCGTCCAGTCGCATCTCCTCGGCTTGCATAACGCCTCCTGATTGGCGTGGTATCACCCCGTCGGTCCGAAGCGCTCGGTGCGCACTCGTGCCGCATCGTGGCCGAGCTGTACGAGCATCGCCGAGACCGACTCCACGAGCGGTGTCGGGCCGCAGACATACGCGAGCGGTTTCTCTCCCACCGACCAGCTCACTTCCTGCAGCATCGCGCGATCGATCCGGCGGCGATAGCCGGCCCAGCCGCTCGGCGCCTCGCGCGTCAACGTAAACCGCACATCCACTTCCGGTCCTTCATTGAGAGACTGCATCTCGTCGCGATAGATGACGTCGTCCCACGTGCGCGCCGAATAGAGCAGCCGCACTGGAACGCGCGCGCGCGATGAAGAATCCGCAAGCGCGTGATGCCGAAGCATGGACATGAGTGGCACGACGCCCGATCCGCCTGCTACCAGCAACAATGGTCCGCCTAACGAGATATCCCACACGAAGTAGCCGCCGATCGGGCCGCGCAGCTCGAGCCCGTCGCCCACGACGAGCGTCTCGCAGAGGTAGGGCGACACCTCGGCGTTTTCGATCCGTTCGATTGTGAGCTCGACCGAGCGCTGCTCCGGGGGCGATGCGATCGAATAGGATCGCTGCGCCTGATATCCATCCTCCGCGACGAGCCGCACGTCCACGTGCTGCCCCGCGCGATGGCCCGGCCACCGGGGCACATCTAGTACCAGCGTGCGCGCGCGGCGGCCCTCGGGGCG
>CBQVAZ010000475.1:0-3556 GCA_967720205.1 uncultured Gemmatimonadaceae bacterium
ATTGGCGCTCGACGGCGTTGCGGCTATGGGGGTTGACCCGAGCACCGGCGCTAATACTGTGGTGAAGTTCGTACCGGGCAATCGACGATGAGGGAGGTGAACAGCCGGGAACATCCGTGACAAAACGTCCGGGGACATAGTTAACACTTTTTCTTGAGTGAAGGTGCCCCGGTAATGGTGTGAGTGCGTTCGTCGAATCTGCCTAACAACGTGTCGTAGTAGATGATGTTCCAGATGCCGTCTTGCATTTCCTCGAGCCCCACGTAATCGCCGTTCAGTGCCTGACTGAGGAACTGCTGGCCAGAGTGCAGTCGAAAGGTTCCCGCGTTGCTCACGCGCCTAACGGCGAAATGCCCGGGGTATTCGGGCGGCGGAATGCGCTCAGGATACGGTCGTGATGACGGGCTCCAGCGTGAGGCGGGTGTGTCGTCGTTCAACGCTTCATGTGGTCGCAGCTCGTTGTAGGTCCGTTGAAAGGCGTTGAACACGCGTTGCTGCAGATTGCGATTGGCCGCCGGTGGCCGAATGGCGCGGGCTTTAAGCGTGCGGTGCAGTCGTTCGTGCGCGCCGTTTTCTTGCGGACTGCCGGGCGTGATGCGTTGGTGCGTGATGCCGAGCTGCAGCCACCAGACGTTGAGGCCATTCAGCCCGTGAATGCCCGTCGAGGCGAAGGGTGGGCCATTGTCGCTGCGGATGGCGTTAGGCAATCCATAGGTGCGGAACAGCTGTCGGAGGACGGGCTTGGCGCCCGATCCCTCGACACTCAGTAAGGCCTGGCACGCAAGCAAGTAGCGGCTGAAGTGATCGATTACCGTGAGCGGATAGCAGTACGCGCCATTGCGCGTGCGGAACTGGCCCTTGAAATCAATCGTCCAGATCTGATTGGGCGCCGTGGTGATCGCGGGCACGGCGCCGGGATGCTTCCAGTGCTGGCGGCGCCGGCGATGCCGCACGCGATCATGCCGCGCGAGAATGTCAAAGATCGTGCTCCGTGCCGGCCACTCGCGCGCGGGATCGCGCGTGCGCAGGCGCTTGAGGATTTTGCGCGCGCCCCAACCGAAGCGCGTGTGCTCATCCAGAATGAGCGCGACGATGTCCGCGGGCGTTGCGTGCGGCGAGGACAGTGGAGCTCGGCTGCGATCGTGCAGCGCGCGTACACCGTGTTGCCGATAGCGCTGCGCCCAGGTGTAGCCGGTGTTGCGACTGATGCCGTAGCGCTCGCAGAGCTCGGTCATTGTCCATTGCCCACTCGCGAGGTCCTGCACAAAATGGTGGCGTTCGAGCACGGGATTGGTCTCCTGCCAAGGCATCACTCCTCCACCCGAAGGGGTCGAAGAAAGTGTCACCCATGTCGCCGGACACCTGTCACCTATGTTCCCGGGTTGTACCATGCGCCGCCTAACAAGCGCTTGCAGCAGACGCCGCAGACTCCGGTGGTTGGCTGCCGTGTTGCTGCGCCACGGCAGCATCTATTGAATGCCGCGCAGCTGAAGCGCCAATCCGTTAGGCCGACATTCCTGACGCTGGCAACACAGCTGACCACTCACCATGTAACGTAACCCATGTCTTCCATCATCCATTCGCAGGCAGCGGACATTCCGTACAACATGACAACGACCGGCTTCGACATGCCTGGATTCCGAATCGTGGAGAATATGGGCGTGGTGCGCGGGGTTGTCGTTCGGTCCCGATCGGTTTTCGGCACTCTCGGCGCCAGCTTTCAAACGCTGTTTGGCGGCAATATCTCGCTCTTTACGGAACTCGCTGAACGCACCCGCAAGCAAGCTTTCGATACCATGTTGCTCCAAGCGGATATGGCCGGGGCCGACGGCGTGATCGGTATCCGCTATGATGCGAACGAGTTGATGCAAGGCGTGACAGAAGTACTCTGCTACGGGACGGCCGTTCGCCTGAAATCGCTGGAAGACTGAGGAACATCGCGACGCGATCTCGCCGCCCTGCTTCGCAACACGTGTCGGGCGGCGTTAGGCGGCGCGCAAGACCCCACTCCGTCGGCTCGCAGTCCCTCGGCGTCCCCTGAAACTTCCGGACGGCAACTCCGTCATATGGGAAACCCATAGAAGGGACTTGCCAGGTGACCGAAGTATCGAAACTGCGCCTCTACCTGATGAGGGCGATCTACCTGCTCATCTTCGTCGGACAGGGCACGATTCAATGGCCGGTGCTCATCAGCCGCGG
Organism: uncultured Gemmatimonadaceae bacterium; assembly: GCA_967720205.1. GTDB lineage: Bacteria > Gemmatimonadota > Gemmatimonadetes > Gemmatimonadales > Gemmatimonadaceae > DASYRX01. Next base: position 2,200 of record CBQVAZ010000475.1, read on the forward strand.
CGCGGTGGTGCCTTTCTGGCACGGCATAGGCTCCACCATGCTCGGCGCGATGGCGCTGCTGTGCGCCCTGGGAATTCGGTACCCACTCCAGATGCTCCCCCTGCTTTTCTTCGAGCTCGCATGGAAGCTGATCTGGGTTGTAGCAGTACTGCTCCCGAAGTGGTCCGCCGGTCAAATCGACCCGGCCACCGCGGAGTCGGCGCCATCGATCCTGATGGGGATCATCGTCCCACTGATCATTCCATGGCGCTACGTAGTCGCGAACTATGTGACGAAGCCGGGAGATCGCTGGAGGTGAGGCTGTCCTCGGGGTGGCTTCGGCGCCAGAACGCCGCCTAACACTGCGCTCCTGCTGACGGGACGTGCGGCGGCATCAGTGCTTGCGCTTCGCACAGACGAGGGTGAGCATCATGGTATGCGCTCAATGACTGCCCCGCGGCTGAACACTATTCGTTAGGCGGGCACGCGACCATCTTGAAGGATGGCTGGATCAACAACGTCCAATTCGAGGCGCGAACTCTTGCGCCCATTTCTTCCGCCTCCGGAGAATCGTATGGCCACGCAGCCTGCCCGCTCGCGGACAGTGGCCGTTGCTCTGTGTTCAGTCGTGCTGTCCGCGACGCTGGATAGTCAGCAGCCGATTACCGCGGCGCCGCGAGTTTCAGCAGCACGACTGGAGCATCCTGCGCCGGGCGAGTGGCTTCAGTACGGCCGCGATTATTCCAATCAGCGATACTCGCCGCTGACGCAGATTTCGCGACGCAACGTCAACCGCTTGACTCCGCGTACGCTTTTTCAGCTGGAGATGCCGAGAGCAAACGCTGGCGCGGAGGCGACGCCGATCGTCGCGGACGGACGCATGTACGTCACGTCCGACTATGGCGTAGTCACCGCGTTCGACATCCGCGCGAGGAAGTCGTTGTGGCGCTACGCACCTCAACTCGGCATCGCGAAGCCGTGTTGTGGCCCCGTCAACCGAGGCGTCGCGATCGCGCATGGACTCGTGTTCGTGGGGACGCTCGACTCGCGACTGATCGCACTCGACGCGGACCAGGGAAAGGTGAAGTGGGAGGTGTCGAACAACGATCCGGACTCCGCCTACAGCATAACGATGGCGCCGTACGTCGTCGGTAACCGCGTGATCGTGGGCAACTCAGGCGGCGAGTTCGCCACGCGCGGGAATGTGACCGCGTACGACGCCCTAACGGGAAAGCGTCTCTGGCGATGGTACGCCATTCCGTCGCCCGAGGAGGGCGGTTGGTGGGGACGATGGACACCAACGGCGCCGACGGGTGAAACGCTGGGTCGAGAAATCGAGCGCGAGCGCGCGGACTCTGCTCGTTATGCGGACAGCTGG
>CBQVAZ010000476.1:0-3535 GCA_967720205.1 uncultured Gemmatimonadaceae bacterium
TGCGAGAAGGGACGCCCGGATACGCGGTCTCCGCATCTATTAGATAGGAGTTCAGCCGGCGCATACTATGCGCGGCTCGACAGGACGTGAAGGCTCGCCGCGTCATCTTGCCGCCAGGAATTGCGCTCGATGAAGCGGCTGCGCCGCCTCCGAGCGGGACCTTTTCGTCTCGCGGCGGATTACTTTGGGGAAGCCCCTCCCACTTTCTCATGACAACCCAGCAATCAATTGCCACACTCGGCGGTGGCTGTTTTTGGTGTCTCGAAGCTGTGTATCAGCAGCTCGATGGCGTCGAGCGCGTTGTGTCGGGCTATGCGGGTGGCCACGTCGAGAATCCAACGTACGAGCAGGTATGCGGGAAGAAGACCGGTCACGTCGAAGTCGTGCAGGTCACGTTCGATCCCGCGCGCGTGAGCTATCGCGATGTGCTCGAGGTCTTTTTCTCCACTCACGATCCGACGACAAAGGATCGGCAGGGGAATGACGTTGGGCCGCAGTATCGTTCGGCCATCTTCTATCACGACGATGAGCAGCGGCAGGTCGCGGAGTCGATCATCGCGGAATTAGCGGCTGAGCATGCGTTCGACGCGCCGATCGTGACGGAGCTCAAGCCGTTCGAGCGCTTTTATTCCGCCGAGCAGTATCACCAGAACTATTATGAGCAGAATTCGTCGCAGCCGTATTGCGCGTACGTGATCTCACCGAAGATCGCGAAGTTCCGTCGCAAATTTGCAGAAAGACTGCGTGCGTAGTTCAGAGGTACGCCGGCGGTGACGGCGGTGATGCAGTAATCGGATAGCCAGCGATACCTTGACATTCTACAATAGCGCGGGCTATTGTCGAATAACAAGGTATGCGAGGCCGAAGCGATGGCGCTGTCGAAATCCGATCTGTTGCAGGGGACGCTGGACCTTCTGATCCTGCAAACGTTGCAGGCGGGTGCGCTGCATGGTTGGGGGATTTCGCGGCAGATCCGTGAGCGCACGCGTGAAGTCCTGAACGTCAATCAGGGCTCGCTGTACCCGGCGCTTTACAGGCTGGAGGATCGCGGAGTCATCGCCGGGACGGATTCGCTCTCTGAACAAGGGCGTCGCGTGCGCATCTATCGATTGACGGCCGCCGGTCGCAAGGAACTGGCGACAGAACAATCGCTCTGGCGGCAATTCGCGGCAGCCGTCGAGCTGGTCCTGAAGCCAGCCTAACGATGCGCTCCTTGTTTCAGCGCGCGCGCAGGAGGCTGTTGCGTGCCCTGCGTCCGCGTCGCGTCGAGTCACAGCTGGACGACGAGCTTCGCTTTCATATCGAGTCGGAGACCGCGTCGAATGTTGCACGCGGTTTGAGTGAGTCCGAAGCGCGTCGTCGTGCCATGGCGGAAATGGGTGGCGTCGAACGCTGGCGTGAAGAGGTGCGCGACCAGCGGCCGACGCATGCATTTGAGCTCTTAGTTCGACACGTGGCGCTGAGCTTCCGCGGGCTGCGCCGGGCGAGCGCGTACTCCATACCGGCGATTGCGACACTCGCGTTAGGCATCGCCGCTCTGGCTACCATCGCGAGTCTCACGTCCGCTGTGCTGCTGCGGCCATTGCCGTATCACGAGCCTGGCCGCCTCGTCGCGCTCTGGGAACGCAACGTTCCACGGAACCGTGACCGCAACGTCGTGAGCGCGACAGTCTTCGACGCCTGGCGTACGCGGAGCCGAACGCTCGACGCCGTTACGGCCTTCATGCCGTCGAGCCAGGTGTGGCAGGGGAGAGGCGACCCTGAGCGCGTATTCGGCGCGGAAGTGTCGCCGAACATGTTCGGGCTGCTCGGCCGACGGCCGATGCTGGGGCCAGGGTTTTCCCCAGGAGCACCCACAAACGAGGTGGTGATCAGCCACGCATTTTGGACGCAGCGTCTGGGCGCGGACTCGGCGATCATCTCTCGCGCGATTCGTTTGAGCGGGTCGAGCTACACTGTGGTCGGCGTCATGCCTAACGACTTCGTGCCGGTCGAGTTCGGATGGATGAGCGATCAGGACTTCTGGCTTCCGCTCAATATCACGGCAGGTCAGAGAGATTGGGGGCGTTTTTTGGTCGTCGGCGGACGTCTCAAGCCGGGCGCCACTCTCGAGGCGCTGAACAACGAGCTCAGTGGAATCAGCGCACAGTTGCTGGGCGAGAAAGCGCTGACGGAAGGTTGGGATGCGCATGCGCTCCCGCTTGTCGACGAGATGACAGGGAGCGTGAAGCCGGCGCTCCTCTCCCTCGCGCTAGCGTCGCTTCTCTTGCTCGCCCTCGTCCTGACAAATACGTCGCTGCTGACGCTCGCTCACTTGCGTCAACGCAGCCCCGATCGAGCGCTGCGCACCGCGCTGGGCGCCACGAAGGCTCGCCTGCTCGGAGAACGCGTGGTCGCAAGCGCGTTGCTTGGTTTCGCCGGCGCCGCGGTCGGCACCATACTCACGCTGCTCGCGATTCCTCTTCTCGTGCGGCTGCTTCCGGCTGACCTGCCACGCCTGGAGAGTGTCAAATTCGACGGCATTGCCGTCGCCGCCATCGGCATTGCGGCATTGATCAGCACGGCCGTGCTGGCGCTGGTCCCAGCCGATGGAGCGGGGTGGCGTGAGCTGCCTAACCAGAGCGCTCGTCTGACCAGGCGAAGTCGCGGTGCGTGGCTCATCGTCGCCGAGTCGGCGCTTGCGCTGGTGCTGGCCGTACTGGCCAGCCTAACGGTGCGGAGCTTCGACAGGCTGCGCTCTGTCCAGTTGGGGTTCGAACCCTTCAACCTGGTCGCTTTCAGGGTAGCGCTCGACGCGTCAGCTACAGACACCACGACTCCCATGCCGATCGTTTTCGATCGTCTGGCGGAACGCCTCCGAGCGCTGCCTGGGGTCGACGCCGTCGGTCTCACATCAGTGCGTCCGTTCCGCAATGGTGGTGCAGCGACCACGATCGGACCGCTCGGTTCGAGCGAGAGCGAACGAGCGACTCTGCCGGTCGCCGACGTCCGTGTCGTGGACCGCGGATACTTCGCGGCGTTGCGCATGACAGCGACGTCGGGACGCCTCTTCTCAGGGAGCGAAGTCCGTGGTAACGCGCCGGTGGTTGTCGTCAACGAGGCGTTGCTTCGCGCGCTCTGGCCGACGGAGCGTAACGCCGTCGGACGCAAGTTCGACTTCAACATGTACGACAACATCGTGCCGGAGATCATCGGTGTCGTGCGCGACGTTCGCCTGTCGAGTCCACGGCTTGTGCCGCGTCCCACGGTGTACTTGTCCGCCTCGCAGTTTCCCAATGAGGTGTTCGACGTCATCGTCCGCAGCAAGGTTGGCGCGGCCGTCGTACCCACGATTCGACCGGCCGTGGCAGCTGTCGCACCAGGCACCCCAGTCTACGAACTGGAGACACTGAGCAGCATCATCGCTCAATCGACCGCGCGCGAGCGCGTGACGGCGTTTCTCCTGGCATTCTTTGCGGTCGCGGCGCTCTTGTTGGTTGCAGTGGGCGTGTATGGATTGTTTGCCGGCGAAGTGGCGCGCGGCCGCCAAGAGATC
>CBQVAZ010000477.1:0-3530 GCA_967720205.1 uncultured Gemmatimonadaceae bacterium
GCGCTGGTGCAGCCACCGCACCTTCAAGTGATGGATCGCTTCGGTAACAGCATCGCGGGCGTACCAGTGACGTTTGCGATCACGGCCGGCGGAGGCACGCTCGAAGGCGCTCGGATGGTCACAACGGATGACGGTATTTCGGCGCTAGGATGGACGTTAGGCCCGAACTCGGGTGCAAACACCATCATGGCAAGCGCTGCAAACCTGCCGAGCATTGAGTTCACTCTTCAGGCCATCGAAGCCAGCGGGACTTATGACTTCACGATGGTCGATGGAGGGGTGGGGTGGGACGTAGCGAGCGGGTTCGTCGCTTTGACCGACGATGGTCATTTCCTTATCAACACGACATACAGCGATGACTGGCTGTGGGTCGCAACGGGAACGTATGTGATTTCCGGCTCCACGGTGGTCCTTACGTACGACTGGGGAGATGAGGAGCGGGGCAGTCTCGTAAACGGTGTGTTGGTTCTCGATCGATGGGACAACACGTGCTCTGCTGCGCCGCGGCAATTTCACTATCGCATAAGAGACTGAGCCGGCGACTCCATCAGTTGGCGGTCACCAGATGTCTAGGTGGCCGCCAATTGATTCATTTCGCCAATAAAGCCCCGAACACACGCCGAATTCGCGGCGTGCTGCGGCTTGAACGAGGTCAGTTATCGTCTGATATTACCTCGCCTTAGCGTCGTGACGCCCCCGCGCGCGGTCGCGTCTCTTTTGTTTGGTATCACTCTCACAGGACGCATGGCGACTCAGACCGAGCCTGCTCGTTCGAACCCCGACCCACCTCCTCGGCCGAGCCTCCTCGCCGCGCAGGGCCTGGCTCCGACGGGTAAGGTGCTCCTGAACCTCGTAACCCCGCAGCTCGTGCAGCACGCGGTCAAGCGCGGCGAAGGCGAGCTCGCGGACATGGGCCCGTTTGTCGGGGTCACCGCCCCACACACCGGCCGCTCGCCTAACGACAAGTTCGTGGTGCGCGAAGCGAGCTCTGAAGCGGACGTCGATTGGGGCAAGGTCAACCAGCCACTGGCCGAAGACAAGTTCGAGCTGCTGCTGGCCGATACGAAGAAGTATCTGAACGGCGTAGGCGACCTGTTCGTGCAGGACCTCTACTGTGGCGCCGACGCGAACCACCGCTTGAGCGTGCGGTACGTGACGCCTAACGCGTGGCACGCGAACTTCGTGCGCAACATGTTCATCCGGCCGGATGCGTCGGCGCTGTCAGGCTTCGCGCCTAACTTCACCGTGCTGCACGCCCCGGAATTTCAGTCGAGTCCGGACCGTCACGGCACTCGCACCGGCACGTTCATCGTGCTGCACCTCGGCCGGCGCATGATCCTGATCGGCGGTACGCGCTACGCCGGTGAGCTCAAGAAGTCGATGTTCACCGTGATGAACTACCTGATGCCGAAGAACGGCGTGCTCTCCATGCACTGCTCCGCCAACGTCGGGAAAGCCGGCGATACGGCGCTCTTCTTCGGCTTGTCAGGCACCGGCAAAACGACGCTGTCTGCAGATCCCGATCGCGCGCTCATCGGCGACGACGAGCACGGCTGGTCCGATAGCGGGATCTTCAACTACGAGGGCGGCTGCTACGCGAAGGTGATCAACCTGTCGCCCGACGCGGAGCCAGACATTTACGCGACGACACAGATGTTCGGCACGATCCTGGAAAACGTCGTCCTCGATCCCGCCACGCGCCGCGTCAAGTTCGAAGATCAGTCCATCACCGAAAACACACGCGCCTCGTACCCCATTCAGTACATCCGTAACCACGTCCCCTCGGGACGCGGCACTCACCCGAAGAATATCGTCTTTCTTTCCGCGGACGCATTCGGCGTTCTGCCGCCGATCGCGCGCCTAACGCGCGACCAGGCGATGTACTACTTCATGTCCGGCTACACGGCCAAGGTTGCCGGCACGGAGCGCGGTGTCACCGAGCCGCAGGCGACGTTTTCCTCCTGCTTCGGCGCCGTCTTCCTGGTGTGGCACCCGCGTCGCTATGCCGAGATGTTAGGCAAGCTCATCGACGCGCACGGCTCGCGCGTCTGGCTGGTGAACACAGGCTGGAGCGGCGGCGCCTACGGCGTCGGCAAGCGCATGAAGCTGCCCTTCACGCGCGCGCTCGTGCGGGGCGCGCTCGCCGGTCAGCTCGATAGCGTCTCAACGCGAACGGATCCGGTCTTTGGACTCGCCGTTCCCGAGCACGTGCCAGGAATTCCGGACGAGATTCTGCGGCCGCGAGACACGTGGAGCGACGGGAGTGCGTACGACGCCCAGGCCAAGAAGCTCGCCGAGATGTTCCGCAAGAACTTCGAGAAGTTCGGCGAGGTCGATTCGCGCATTCGCGACGCAGGACCGAAGGGAGCCTAACGCGGGACCGTGGACATCGTCCGCGATCCCCTCTGGAACAACATCCGGCTCGACAGGCTCGCGCTGGCGCTCGTCGACACGGGCGCCATGCAGCGGCTGCGCTACGTTCGCCAGCTCGGCCTGGCGCACCTCGTCTATCCCGGTGCCACGCACACGCGCTTCGAGCACGCCCTCGGCACCTATCACCTCGCCCGCCTAACGCTTGGGATCCTCCAGGATCGCGGCGACTTGCGCTCGCTCCCAACAGATGAGCCGGCCGTCGTCTTGGCGGCCGCGTTGCTGCACGACATCGGGCATTACCCGTTCGCGCACGCGCTCGAGGAGATCGGGGCGCCGCACCACGAGGACGTCGGCCGCACGCTCATAACGAGCGGTGACGTCGCCGAACTGCTCGCGCGGCATATCGCGCCGGATGCGCCGGTCCGGGTCGCTGCCCTGGTGCGAGCAAAGAGCGACAGCCCGTTGCAAGGGCTCGTCTCCGGCTCGCTCGACCTCGACAAGATCGAATACCTCAAGCGTGACGCGCACATGTGCGGCGTTCCGTACGGCGAGATCGACGTCGACCGCCTCATCAATTCGCTTGCGCTCGTTAGGCTCGACGCGGGAGACCCTGCACGCACTGTCGTCGGCATAACGGAGAAGGGACTCTCCGCGCTCGAGTCGTTGCTCTTCGCGAAGTATCAGATGTACCGGAACGTCTATTGGCATCACGCCGTTCGCAGCGCGACGGCGATGTACAAGCGCACAGTGGGCAATGCGCTGTCGAGCGGCGCGCTGGACGTGAACCGCTTGCCGTCGTTTACCGACGAGCAGCTGTTGCAGCATCTGGCCGAGGTGGCGCCGTCCGAGATGCTCACGCGTCTCAAGCAGCGGCGTTTGTACAAGCGCGCGTTCGAGTGTCCGGCCGCCGAGCTGCCTGAGGATGCCGGCGAATGGATCGCGAGCGATCCGGCGCGCACGATCGCCGCGGAACGCGATCTTGCAGTCGAGCTCGGACTGGCCGACGGCGAAGTACTGCTGGATTATCCGGAGAAGACGCAGATGCTGGATCTGGACCTGCCAGTGCAGCTGCGTTCGGGGGCCGTCTCGCGCCTAACGAGCGAAGGCCTTCCCGGCGTGATTCACCTGCCGGAGCTGTCGGCTCAGCTCTATCGCTC